>JAGKTB010000030.1:0-7152 GCA_018993145.1 Flavihumibacter sp. | reverse complement strand
TATTTCAATATGTTGTTTCCGTGATTGCATGTAATTTTATTTGCAGTGCAAAGATGGTATAGTTTTTTCGATATTACCAATAACGCGGTAAACTTTTTTTAAAAAAATTTATGACTCGTATGAACAGGACATTTGTTATCGGTGATATTCATGGTGCCTACAAAGCATTGATTCAACTCATTGATCGCATCCAGCCAACCAAAAATGATACGCTGATTTTCCTTGGCGATTATGTCGATGGCTGGTCCGAATCTGCGGAAGTGGTGGATTATCTCCTTCAACTCAAAACAAACATCAACTGCATTTTTATCCGGGGCAATCACGATACCTGGTGCAGTGAATGGTTGAATGGAAATCTTTCCAAACAGGATTGGATAGATGGCGAAGGTGCGGCTACTGTTCAGAGTTATAAAAAGCTATCTAAGGATAGATTGCTACAACATCAATCTTTTTACAACAGCACCATCATGTACTGGATTGATGAGTTAACCGCCTATTTATTCATGCGGGATTTGCCTCCATGCACGGGCCCATAAAAGAAACCTATTCCAGTAATTATTCCTGGGATCGCACCTTGTGGGAATTGTCGCTGGCATTGGATCCGCAGCTTCCCAAAGATTCTATTTTTTATCCCAAGCGATTGAAACTCTTCAGTGAAATTTATATCGGTCATACACCGACTACCAATTATAATATTAGTACACCAGTCAACAAAGCCAATCTCTGGAATGTAGATACCGGTGCGGGATTCAGAGGCCCTTTATCTGCTGTTGAAGTACATTCGAAACAGGTGATTCAATCGGATCCCGCTTTTAGTTTTTATCCAAATGAGAAGGGCAGGACGTATGTATAAATAATTTTCTTCCCCGGTTACATGCTGATCCGTGCTGGCAACCAATTCAAAACAGAATATGTTGTACGGATCAAAACCCAGGAAATCAATACTGCTGCTTTTAGCACTGCTTTTTTCATTCGCATGGTTACAAACAAATGCACAGTGGCAAAGTAGAAATGCTATTAGTGTAGCTGTTTCACTTACAGATAAAGTGGATCTGACGGCCAGTCATCTGCGTGCCTATGATTTGAACAACAAGTTCAACAATATCTTTTATCAGTCGGGGTTGCAGTTAAGATACGAACTAAGCAAACGCTGGGATGTATACGGCAACCTGCAATTTCTCACAGGAGGCGCCTCAGGAGAAACAAGAACAAGAGCATTCATTCGCGCAGCACATACGTATCGCTTAACAAAGAAAATAAACTGGACCAATTCCATACGCCTGGAAACCAATTCACAAAATGAAAACAGGTTTCGTCACAGGATTGGTTTCGCCACACGCCTGGGACTTAGAAAGCGATTGGATTTTCTGAACCTTTCGCCTTCGGTAACCTATCAGTTATTCTATAATATAGGCGGTAATCCCATCCGGTATTACAATGATTCCAAACAATTGGTTGCGAGGCAATCTCCCGATGGTTTACACCGCAGCCGACTCATCCTGAACCTGAATTCAAAACTGAATAAGTACCTCAATGTTAGCCTTTACTACATGCGGCAACAGGAGTTCAATTTTATGAGTGCAGACACGAGAAAGATGAATGTCTATGACCCGGTACGCAACCGAACTCTCAGAGCCTTTGACAATTTCAACACCATCGGATTAAGTGCACAGATCAATTTAAATCCACTCTTCAACTAATAAAAATCTTCACCTTAAAAAAGCCTCTATATGGAAAAGAGAATTAAAAAATCCTATATCTGTCGCGATGTAAATAAGTACCTCGTAGATCAGGACCTGGTTCATTTTCATAATCCCACTGTTGGCGACATAGCAGTATTTGAAGTAGTCAGTATTGGCAAACACAAAACCATCCAGGGAGCAGATAAACGAAATGCTGCGATTTATCCGGGTGATCATATCATGGCCGCTTTTGGAACCCGGTATGCAACCGGACAGTTTGAAGGGTATGTAGAAATGAATCATTTTCAGGAGTACCAGGTACTCGGAGCCGGTGGAACCGTAGGGATTATTCACAGCATGCATCAAAAATTCACCAGCATCGGGCCTACTCAATTGAAACTAATCGGGTATGCAGTAGATGCCCGGGGAGAAATTCTGAATACAAAAAAAGCCAGGCTTCCCGAAATGATTCCTTACACAGGTGCTGCACAATCGCTTACCAAAATCATTCTTTCTATTGGTTCTTCTATGGATAGTGGTAAAACAACCACGGCCGCACACCTGGTACGTGGCCTGAAGAAAAACGGCTTACAAACAGGATTTATCAAACTTACCGGTACTGTATATACGAAAGATTGTGATTTAAACTATGATAACGGTGCGGATCTGGTGACTGATTTCAGCGCTATGGGATTTCCCTCCACTTATTTATGTGAGCTGGATGAATTGCTGAACCTGCATGAAACCCTGCTCATGAAAATCAATGCCAGGGAACTGGATTATGTGGTCATTGAAATTGCAGACGGACTCTTTCAGCGGGAAACAGAAATGCTGCTCTCGCAATCACGGTTTATGAGTGGGGTAGATGCTGTTATATTCTCCGCGGGTGATAGCCTCTCTGCTGTACAGGGAGTAAAAACCTTGCAGGAAATGAATATACATCCGGCAGCCCTGAGTGGACTCTTTACAGCCAGTCCGCTGCTCATCAAAGAAGTAAAAAGCAAGCTCAACCTGCCCATCTTCACCATCGACCAGCTGGCTGCAGGAGAACTGCTGCAGTTGATTAAAGAACCTCTTGGCAGCATCGCTTAATCCTACAATAAGATGCAAACCAATCCCGTTTGGTGGGCTTTTATAAAGCAGCACAAAAAAGAAACCATCGCTTTGCTGGTATGCAGTTTACTTGCCAGCTATTTCACGCTGATTGTTCCGCTCAGTATAGGAAAATACCTGGAAATCGTGTTTTCAGCGGGAGGGGGTAAAACAAAAGCGCTTCAACTCCTGGGGATCAGACTGCCGGAAAACCTGGTTTCTTTTTTTATCTTCTTTTTTTGTCTGTTATTGATACGGTTTGTATGTAGCTGGCTGCATCAATACCAGGCAGCGCTCCTGGGTGAACGATTCGTGAGCCAACTTAGGTCGCAGCTCTTTGAGCAGCACCTGTCACAAAAGCAAGCGGGACAGCAACCTCATTCAGCTGCTTTATTGGCTTATAGCAATGAAGCTAAGAACATGCAGCAATGGCTGGTAAAAGGGGTGATTGGCCTGACCAAGGACCTTTTGTTTTTCGCGATGGCATTGTATGTGTTGTATTCACTGAATGCAGTACTAACAATTACTGTACTGTTATCGGTAATCGTGTTTTATCTGATACAACGGCAGTACCATCAATCTCATAAAAACGTGTGGGAGGAGAAACGAAAACGGCAGGGCAGTTTATTCAATCAGGTTAGCAGGTCGCTGCTGGAGGAGGAAGCCGAAGCAAACGGGGAGCCTCAAAAAAAATATCGCACGAAAGAAGCGAAACTGCTGAACATTCTGCGTTCGTATCATTTTCATAAGAGCTTTTTACGTGCACTCAACCCACTGCTGCTATATGTAATGCTGGCAATTGTAATGCTGATACTAAGTTGGGATGCGGCAAAAAGCAGCCTGACAGCAGGGGATGTAGTAGCCTACCTGCTTGTACTGATGCACTTATTTCCGACCCTGCGGAATATCCTCAAAATTGAGCAGATCTGGTTGCAGGGGGAATTGGCAGCAAAAAAATTTACGCGGTTTGATTCACCTGCGCAACGCGGCCAGGCAAGGTTCTCAGCGCCAGCCAAATCAGAAGAAATAAAATCCCAATACTAACCCAGGCGCTCATATGCATGGCGTTGATGAAAGCATTTTGTGCGGCGGTTAATAAACTGGCTCCGTCTGCTCCTAACTTGTTTGCTTCATTCACGGCAGCACCCAGTGTTTGTCTGGCCTGTTGCACAGATGTTGCTGGTATTCCTTCAAAAGATTTACTGAACATGTATTGCCGGTAGACCGCGGTTCCCAAACTGCCGAGAACAGCCATGCCGGTGGCGCCTCCGAACTCGGCACTGGTTTCTGATATGGCGCTTGCAGCACCTGCGCGTTCAGGTGGGGCGGACCCAATAACGAGATCCGTAGCCATGGTAACAACAGGTGCAAAGCCGATGGAAGTGAAGAACATCGCCACAACTGTCCATAGCACAGAGCTCTGTGCATCGAGTCGCGCAATGATGCTAAAGCCAATGGTAGCCAGCAACAAACAAAGCGCCATCAATTGCGCATGTGATAATCTCTTCAAGAGGTTTGGTCCCTGTGTAGCGCCCAACATAAAGCCGGCAAAAGAAGGCAGTGCCCATAAGCCAGCAACGAGGGGTGTGAGTCCGAGTACCAGTTGCATATACTGATAGGTGTAAAAAAAGGAACCAAACATCACAAAGCAACCGACGCCATACAGCGTAAGCGAACTACTGAAACTGGGAATGCGAAAAAGGGCAATATCAATTAACGGATCTGCGAGTTTAGCCTGTCGTTGGATAAAGAGCAGGCCAACACCTGCACCCGCCAGGATGGATGCGATGGCAATCCCACTGATGCCATAAGTTGCAATTTCCTTCAAGCCAAAAATGATCAGCAGTACAGCCGCCAGGGATAAAAAAGCACTGCGTAAATCAAGTTTACGAGCCTGTGGATCTTTGAATTCAGGAAGCAAAATCGGACCGGTAATCAACAGCAAAAGCATTACGGGAATCGCAATCAGGAAAACAGATCCCCACCAGAAATATTGCAGGAGCAACCCTCCGGCAAGCGGACCGAGCGCGCCACCGGCAGCATATCCCAGCGCCCAGAGCCCAATCGCCTTGGTTCTTTCTTCCGGCACCTGGAACATATTGCTGATTAAAGAAAGGGTAGAGGGCGCAATGGTAGCACCTGCAATACCTAAAACAGCGCGGGCGGCAATCAGGGTTTCGGCGCTGTTGGCAAAGGCAGCCAGTAAAGAGGCAGCGCCAAAAAAAGCAGCGCCAATCAGCAGGAGTTTTCTTCTGCCGATACGATCACCCAGGTTGCCCATGGTAATCAGGAATCCTGCCACCAGGAAACCATAGATATCCATGATCCAGAGGAGTTGTTCGCTGCTGGGATGCAGATCCGCACTCAGTTCCGGGATGGCTAAATTCAGTACCGTCAGGTCCATTGAGTAGACCATACAGGGAAGGGCAATCACCAGCAATCCCAGCCATTCTTTGCGGGTGGCTTTGGGTGCAGTAGTTGGTTGTAATTCGATCATGGATAAAAGGTTTGATTACAAACTTACAGGTTGATTGTATCTTTCAAGAGGGGTAAACCTGCCATTTGAAAGGTAGTTTACGACAAAGGCCCGAACTTACCCAAGGTCAAGGAATAGCCAAGGTTTAAGAAGTTGTTTTGTGCTACAAATTCTTAAACCTTTTTTTCATGAAATATTTTTCATCGCTGTTTCTTTTTCTTTTACTGTTGGCCGGCAACAGTTTTGCACAAAAAACCCAACAAACAATCCGTGGTACCATAGTCGATACGGATAGCAAATTACCCTTGCAGGGAGTAACCATACAAATTGAACTGAACAACAACCGGTTAAGCACCATAACAGATGCCCAGGGCAATTTCCGGTTTGAAGAACTAACCATTGGCCGTTATACCTTATCCGCCAGTTCCATTGGATACGATAAACTGGTGTTACCTAACCTGGTATTGACGGCAGGTAAAGAACTGGTGCTCTCCCTGTCTCTCCAGGAAGCAGCCACTGCTTTAAAAGAAGTATTCATTACCAACGACAAAAACAAGGGACAGGCATTTAATGATATGTCGCTGGTCAGCAGCCGATCAGTTTCACCCGAACAAACCAACCGGTATGCTGGTGGCTTCAATGATCCCTCCAAAATCCTTTCCAATTTCGCTGGTGTTGCCAATACGCAGGATGGAAGTAATGATATTATTGTACGGGGCAATTCTCCCAAATACCTGCAATGGCGATTGGAAGGTGTTCAAATCACCAACCCTAACCATTTTGCGGATCAGAGCGCTGTAGGTGGTTCAATCAGTACCCTCAATAATAACCTGCTCGCCAATTCCGATTTCTATACCGGTGCCTTCTCTGCTGAATTTGGCGATGCGCTCTCCGGTGTGTATGATGTAAAACTCCGGGCGGGAAACAATGAGAAGTTTGAATCCATCGCCAGTATTGGAATTATCGGAACAGACCTGACATTCGAAGGGCCGTTTAAAAAAGGCTACAAGGGATCCTTCCTGGTGAACTATCGCTACTCTACTGTTTCGCTTTTGGACAATCTTGGTCTCTTTGATGATATTGATGGTGTGTTGAATTTTCAGGATGCTGCTTTCAAACTAGTGCTGCCCACCAATAAACTCGGTACGTTTTCTATTTATGGATTGGGCGGTATCAGTAATTTTCGGTTTAATGATGTGACTCCGGCCCTTTGGCAAACGCCCGGCAATCGTTTTATCCGGAATAAAACAGGAGAAGATTTTAAAAAGAAATCGCACCTGCTCAATCTGGGAATCAATCATACGCTCACCCTTAACCGAAACAGTCATTTGTTCACAGCGCTTACCTATTCAAGTGAAGGAATTGATGATGCCGTTTATGAAAGCTTTTTGTTTAAAGTGTACGATGATAATGGAAACCATATCAAAGATTCCATACGAAACAACCAGCTGAATTTTGACGGAGGAATAAAAAAATCAACCTACCGGGCGGAGATGACCTATAACCACAAATTCAATGCCCGTCATAAAATTCAACTGGGCACCAAATACGGATTGCAGCAGTATGATTTCAACCAGTCGATGTTGAAAGACAGTAGTTCCATCCGTACCACGCTGGTTGATTTTAATGATAATCTTTCCACGATCCGAAATTTTATCAATTGGAGGTTCAGAATCAATGAGGCATTCAGCACCGTTGCCGGTATTCATAATATGAATGTATTGCTGAATAAAAAATCAACGATAGAACCGCGCTTTGCTATGAACTATAAACCCAATCGCAGTTCCACCTGGAGCCTGGGTTATGGCAATCATAGTGCGTTGGAAAGCATTCATCGCTATTTCACCCGGATAGAAAACGCAAACGGGCAAGTAAGGGAGCCGAAGAAGGACCTGGGTTTAT
>JAGKTB010000029.1:0-7250 GCA_018993145.1 Flavihumibacter sp. | reverse complement strand
TATACTGCGGCATACAATGTAACCAAACACCTTATAGAGCAGGGCTGTACCCGGATTATGCACCTCGGTGGCAACCTGTTACGCAATGTATACAGCGATCGCCTCAGAGGTTTTAAAGATGCACTGAAAGAGCATAATCTGCCGCTACCGGCAAAATTTCACCAGGTGAGCAATCTTTCCAGCGCAGCAGGTACCCAGGCTGCAGAATGGATTCTTTCTTTGCCACCGGATAAACGTCCCGATGCAGTGTTTTCTGCCAACGATACTGCTGCAGTGTTCTGCATGCTGCGGTTAAAAGCAGCTGGGATTAAGATCCCGGATGAGATCGCATTTGCCGGCTTTAACAATGATCCTATTAGCCTGGTGATCGAGCCGAATCTGACTACGGTTGATTATTCCGGATATAATATTGGGAAAACAGCTGCCAAGAACCTGATCAATCACCTGAAGGGTGTGATTGATATATTTATGACGGATGCCATCTCTTTACGGGCGGAGCTAATTATTCGGGCGTCGTCGAAGAAGAAGTGAGATGTCAGACGTGAGACGTCAGAAGGGGCGGGAAAATATATTTCCGTAAAAAATACCGGAAAAAATTTAAATTCGGCAAATTTGTGGTTGGATAAGGTCATATGAAATTTGTAGCGCTGAAACAAAAAGGTTACCTGGTTCTGATACTGTCTTTGTTGTTGATTATTCTTGGATCGGTTCTTTATAAGGGGGGAAAAACGAAATGTTTAAAAGAGGAAAATATAAAAAGTGCGCAAAATGCACTACTGTAGCGGGTTTCAGGCACTTTTCCACAAAAGCCGCTGAAAAACCAAATGTTAATTGAGGTGCGCTTTGCCTCCACAGAGTCAATAAAATGTTAACGCACTGTATTTACGAAGTTAACCAGGCCCTTTTGAGGGCTTTTTTTGTGCCGTTTTTTCAACCAGATTCAGCAACTGGTCTAGCTTTGCTGTGTTTTGCCTTAGTTCTTTAAGAACCACCCACATCGTCAATTCTTCCTGCTCATTTAATGCCTCAGTCTGGGTGTCTGGATTGCCCAGAATACCACCAGATTTTGTAATTAGGTCACCCATTAGGTCACCTTTTAGGTCACCTTTTTGCTTGTTTTTTGGAACCTCATTTTTTCCCCCCTTTTCTGCCATTAGGTCACCTTTTTGGAGGTCTTTTAGTATCAGGTCATCGATGGGTATCCCATAAATTCGTGAAATTTTTACCAATAATTCGACGGAAGGCTCCGCTAATCCTTGTTCCCAATTACCTATTGCAGTATAGCTCTTACCTAGCTCTGATGCAAGCCCAGTCTGTGTTTTGCCGCTTTTTGTCCTAAGATGCTTTAGGTTCTTTTTCAGGTGGTTCATCTTCAGAATTTTTCAAATACCAAAAAAATGTGTAAATAATTTGCTTAAATGCACGTTTTTGTGGTATTATTGTGTCCCGAACAAGGGACAACCAAAAATAGTGTAAAAAAAATGGCTGTACAATCACGAGTTAGGCAAAAGAATGATGAGATAGTCCAGTTTTTGGCCGCGAAATGGGGTCACTCTGCAAGCTATATCAGGAAAATCAGGGATGGCGATCGGCAGCACCCGGAAATTTTTAGGGAGTACATGGAACTCCGAACCGGCTTAAATAAACTCCTACAAGAAGTCAACAGAATAGCTCCTTTCCCTACCACTAGACCCCGTAGAAAATGAAACTCATCAATAATATACTGTATATCGAATTCCACGAAATGGTGAATTCAGGAGCCACCTCCGAAGGCTACTTGAAAACGGCCAGGTGGAAAGGTGTAAAGACGATGCGCTTCATCGACGATCCAGATGATAACCGCAGATCCCTGGTTGAATATGAAAGCCTGGGGAATAAATACAAGACAGTAATTACTGAAAAATATGGTAATCCGTATGATTACGTAGCGAAGGAGCCGATCCGGCAATTGGTTACCAAAGATATTGAGGCGGAAAAATTTTACCTCTCTTACCGGTTTGAAAATGGTAATGCTCTTCCGATTGAGCATATCAACAAATACACGACATCTGCCAGCTGGCTTAATATGCTGCTGGCAGTTGAAAAGGACAAAACAATTGCAAAAAAGAAGCTTAAGCTTCCAATGGCCAGCTTTTATCAGCATGTTCTGGAGCTGTTTAGTTCTGATAATATTTCACTACCTGGTACTTATAGCCGGTTACGCGATAAGATGACAGACTATCAGGGGAAAGGGTATGAAGCACTGATCAATGGTAGGTTCAACAATAGCAACTCAGCAAAAGTAAAAGATGAAGTTTCCCAGGCCATACTATTGGAACTGATAAGCAACGATAGCAAAAGAGATGATGTAGTAATTGCCAGGGCTTATAACAACTGGGCAAAATCAAATGGCTATAATCCAATAACTGAGCGCACCGTATGTAATTGGCGGATGGCGCATGAGTCTGAAATCTCCCTGTATAGAAACGGCTCCAGAGAGTGGTATAATAAGTTTGGGAAACAGATCCAACGTAAACGCCCTTCAGCTCCCATGTTACTCTGGTCTGGTGACGGTAACGACCTGGATCTTTACTTCAGAAGCGAAAAGTCTCATTATAACCAGTTCACTGTTGTAGTAGTAATAGATGCCTTCAATGACTACATAGTTGGATGGTCACTGGGCGAGAATGAGAATGCTGATTTGATTAAAGCAGCTTACCTGGACGCTTTGCTCCACATTAAAGAGCTGACCGGTTTGTATCATCTTCCTCACCAGATCCAGTCTGACCGATTTGCCCAAACCCAAATGAAGTCATTCTTTCAGAAGATAGATCCGGAGTATTTCCCGGCAGCGGCCAGAAGCCCACGGGGTAAATATATAGAACGAACCTTTGGCACCAAGTGGCACCAGTTATTAAGCGTATTTCCAAATTACAGTGGCAATAACATCAGCTCACAACAAAGAATCAACCCGGAAAGGGTTGAACGTGAAAAAAGGAATTTCCCCGATGTTTCAGAAGCATTCAATTACGTACAACTGTTTATTGATCAATTACGCCAGGAAAAGCAGGCCGAGTGGCTGGAAGCGTTTCATGCGAATACAAGGTCACAAAGCAAGTGCATCGGAGATGAGCAGTTTTTGTACCACTTTGGAGTACCCAATAAGCGTACCCAGACAATCACCAACAAAGGGCTTACAATCCAGTATAACGGTGAAATCTATACCTACGAAATTCCTGATCAACTTTTCCTTTCTGTAGTAGGCAGAACCGTACAGGCAATTCATGATCCTTATGATATCGGTTCAAAAGTTCTTATAACTGACGGCGACAAACTTAGAGTAGTTGCCTATCCACCTACATTAATTCCAGCTGCTAGAGCCGATCAAAGTGAAATAGATCAGGCTCGGTTTTTCAAAAAGCTCCATGCAAAAAAGAAACATCTGGAAGCGATTGCTGCATCCAAGCAAAAACGAGAACTCATTCTGACTGAAGAGGCAATTGATGCCAAGGCTTTGCTTCAAGCGGGTATCCTAGACAAAGGGCTTAAACGGTCCGCAGAAATAACTTATCACCAAATCAAAAATAACGAGCTGCCAACCTCAAGCGAAAGCTTTGATCCGCTCGATATGATGTAACCCATAAATACACAAGTATGACACCAGAAAACAAAAAAGAAATCGCCTGGAAACTGAGTAATTATGTATTCGGTTTTCCTTCCCAACGCCAAGCCCTTGCCACTATCAATGGTTGTAGCGAAGCCACTGGCATCAATATGATAAAAGGCAATTGGGACAACATTAGTGATGAAATGTGGCGCATTGTTGAGTACCATTTAAGTAATCAGCAAATTGGCAAAGTAGTAGAGACCACAAATTTTCAAACGCTTATTTTATACTACACCCTTGCCAAAGAGAATGGGGCCACATTTGCTCTTACAGGTGGTGCGGGGTATGGAAAGAGCTTTGCTGGTAAGTTTTTTCGCAATGTAATGCGGGGTAAAAATGTCTATTACCTGGAATGTGCGGAGTACTGGAACAAAAAAGCCTTCCTGTGTAATCTGCTTATGCAAATGGGCCGTCCCTATGCAGGCATGAATGTTTCTGAATTAATGCACACTATTGTTTCTGAATTGCGCCGCCAACATCAGCCCCTTATTATCCTTGACGAAGTGGACAAGCTTTCTGACCCAGTACTCAAGTTCTTTATTACCCTTTATAATGAACTAAATGGCAAGTGTGGTTTTGTATGGACCTCTACCAACAACATTGAAAAGCGCATAAACAAGGGGGTTTCCAATAATCGGAACGGGTACCAGGAATTGCTGAGCCGAATAGGTCAGAAGTTTATTGTCCTGCACAAAGCCAATATCAAGGATGTAGAAGAGCTATGCCATGCGAATGGCATCAAGGACACAGAAACCGTGCATGCGATTTTCAATGACTGTGATGGTGACCTCCGCAGGGTAGAACGCCACTTCCTGAAGGCAAAAGCTAAAGAGCGCCGTAAAACTCTCAAAGTAGCATAATGACTGATATATTTTCCATCATCGAACAGGTACGAAAGGTCCTAAAATGGGACATGGAGCAGTACGCTATGTTTCAGTATGAACAGGGCCTTGCTTACCTGGAGAAATACCTGCCTGCCGATGTAGATGGACAGCGCATATTGGAGCGGGAAGCCATGTTCTGGGCATGGTGGAAAATGTGTTGGTATAGAAGAGATGAACAGTTTCTGGTTGATTGTATCGAAGCTGAAAGCCATCTCGCTCTGAATTGCTACTACTATATCCACGATGCTGATGAGCTTATTCAGGATATCAAGCCACCAAAGCACATCAGCCGAGTAACTCTCCTGACTCAAAAATCTCAATAATGAAACACAACTGCTTTCCAAATGACATTTATAAACAGGCCGTTACCTTGGAAAAGGTTTGCCAATTGGATATAGATTATCCGGTTGAAGTGAGCATTCACATCATGGACATAGATGCAGTCAGCAAGGCTTTACTGTTTGCTATAGAAGATACGATGGGAGTAACAGTTCAACAAATGAGCAACCCGATCAAATACCAACCAGTAGTAACAGCCAGGCAATTGTACATCTACTTCATGACTCGGATTACACCTGCTGACTATCGGACAGTTTCGTTATTCACTAAAAAGCCAGTACAAGACATAAGGAGGTCTGATAATGCCGCAAATAACTATCTGCTTTCTAATGATGCCTATTTCACTTCCTGTTTCAACAAAGTAAAAAACCGCTTATTCGAATTATTGTATGAAAATAAAACTGACACCTGTCCAGTACAAGACTCTTCTGAATATAATGCAGGAAGTCTGCCTAACGTCTTCGCCAAAAACGATGTCAGCAAAGCTGCTACAAAGCCTGCTGTTGAGTATTTACAAGCGCCTCCATAGAATGGAGCTGGATGTCAGGTCAAAGTACAACGTGCAATTGACAGATAGCGAGGCTATTGCTTTTTTCGTCTTTTTCACTGAAACCAAGATCACGGGACTAGATGCCTACACATCCAACCTACTGCAATTGATCACCAATAACATCCATCAACATTACGCATAATGCAACCAAATCAGTTCGACTTAGCCATGCAGGCTCTCTTTACAATTTCCGCTGTAGTCTGCCTCCTTACGATTATCCTGTTTGTTATTCTGGTAACCTTGAAAAGACAGGAAGAGCGCAAAGCTGATCGAAATAAACAGCCCCGCGTTTACGGAACTCCCAAATACCATTCTATAAACAATCACAATTCTTAATCATGCAAATAGCAAAACAAAAAAGAGGTCAATCCTGGATAGATGAATCCGGCACAACCATTCCATTCAAGATGGTAAAAAACGTTGAAAGAGTAAACGAAGATGTAACCTTCAATATTGCAAAAAAAGCCCTCACACTTAGTGAGTCTCTGGTTGCCCTGAAACAATACATCAAAAGTGAGGTAGCAAAAGCGATAGAGGCTTTCCATGCTGAATACAATGGTAGCCGTACCCAGTTTAAAGGCAACTACACCATTGATAATTTCGATGGAAGCATACGCGTGGAAGTAAATGTGAACTCACCTATCCGATTTGATGACCTGCTTATTAAGGAAGCAAAAACAGAATTGGACGCCTTTCTGAATGAGGAACTGGATAGTAAAAATGCAGCCATCAAACAAATGGTGATGGACGCCTTTTCAACCACTCGCGGCAAGATGGATGTAAAGAAAATTCTGAGCCTTCAGCGTTATGCCGACCGGGTAAATCACCCGAGATATAGCAAGGCTATGGAACTAATAGGTAAGGCACAACGCAGGCCATCAACAGTAACCTATTACAAGGTTTCAGTGAAAAACAAAGACGGCAAGTTTGAGTCGATACCACTCAACCTTGCGGACGTATAAATTTCTACGGTTTAGGGTTAGTAGCCCTGGTGTTTCTACATCGGGGCGAATTGGACGGATGGCGGAATTGGTAGACGCCCTGCGAAGTACCTAAGTAGAGTATCAAGGCCGGGTACATTGAGGAAGTAACAGCCTTTCAATCGGCCGATAATCCAGGTTCGACTCCTGGTCCGTCCACGGGTTTAGTATAATCAGAACATCGGAGGCTTTGGTCTCATCGCCTCCCTTTTTAAAAATCAGCAATTATGAAACTTCTTATCCTCCTTTTGTGCCTGATCAGCTCGGCAGCAATTGCCCAATGCGATCGCCGGTATGCAGCATCTGCCAGTATTGAATTTACCAGTGATCCCGGATTCATTATCCAGGGTGGTATAACTGGCCAGCAGTCTATGTTCAGCTTTCATGCTGGAGTAAAGGTGGCCAGTATGCCATACGGTGAAAAGCTGGAAACCTCAACACCAACAGCACTTCCCCGGCTGGAATTAATGATCAGGCTGGTTGGTAGTGATCGGGTCGGAATCCATGCCTTCGGAAGTGTGTCAAAACTGCCAGATGCAGGTTTGATACTGAATTACCAGGTAGGTGAAAAGGTAGGTATTAAAACACGGCTGGGTTATGATCAAAAGCCCTTTGCCGGCGCAGGTCTTCATTTCTTTTTTTAATCATAAATCAAAACCAATTATGCATCATTTATCAGCTCCTTTATCACGTCAGAAAGCAAAATGGGTACCATTGGACGGAACTCATCCAGGAAAGATCAATACCTATTCAGGCCAGGTAATTGATTTCAACAACATCAATATAACCGATATCCGAATAGACGATATCATTCATGCCTTGTCCAATATATGCCGATTTGGAGGCCATTC
>JAGKTB010000377.1:0-3377 GCA_018993145.1 Flavihumibacter sp. | reverse complement strand
CTTATCACCAAGGCTTCGTAGGGGACTAATATAATCATCGAAAAAAGGTAAATGCTTTGTCTTATTATTAAATTCATCTTCAGAAATAGGTTGCACTTTCTTTTCTAATTTGGATGATTGAGAAATAGTACAAGTGAGATTAAGAAACCCGAATAGAAAAAGAAAATACAATTTCATTTTATCACATTAATTTGTTGTTGCCATTGTTCAACCAAATTACTTGTAATTTTAATACAATATGAGCATTTGTGATGTCATCTATAATTTTATCCCAACTTCAACATCGTCCATTTCCACTTCCAGCCAATAACTGGAATTACTACCAGGAATGGAGAAATGCCCTCTTCTTTCATTGGAAAATTCCTTTTGAAACCTTACGACCTTTAGTACCGGAAAAACTAAAGCTTGACTCATTTAATGGCGACTATTATGTTTCCCTTGTGGCCTTTACGATGAAAAATATCCGGCCCCGGCTCTTGCCTGCATTCCCCCCGATTTCAACTTTTCATGAGATAAATCTCCGGACCTATACGAATCACGAAAACAAAGCGGGTGTTTATTTCCTGAGTATTGAAGCAGAAAAAACAATTTCAGCTTTTCTTTCCAGAATGCTATCGGGACTTCCATACCAGAAAGCAAGGATGCATCGCAGTTCCGAAACATACAACTCCGTCAATCCAAAAGCAAATCAGCAATTGGATCTCTCCTATCAAATCGGTAAGCCTGTTTTACATAAATCATTGTTAGATACCTGGCTCACGGAACGGTATTGCCTCCACCTGGTGCAGCAGGATCGAGTATATACCTTCGATATTCATCACCTGGAATGGCCCCTTGCGGAGGTTGAAATAAAAACAAAACAGCTCCATTATAAAGTTGGCGATTTAAACCTTGGAACCATACCTCCCGACAGCACCCATTATTCAGAAGGAGTTCAGGTACTTGCCTGGAACAAAGTGTAAATACAACGGCTTAGTTGTAATTTTAATTACTATGCGATTCCTACTGTTTATTGCCGGACTACTCATTTGTAGTCAACTCCTGTTTGCTCAAAATAGCAACGCTCCCACACTCATATTATTCAATGGAAAAATCTGGACAGGCAATGATGCAGAATTTGTCGAAGCAATTGCCATAACCGGTAACACCATCACTCGTATCGGATCAAGCGCTGACATCAAAAAACTGGCACAGAAATCCACTCAACTGGTTGACCTTAAAGGCCAGCTTGCAACAGCAGGGATCAACGATGCCCATACCCATTTTCTTTCCGGATCCATGGGACTCACCGGTGTTGATCTCTACCAGGCCAAAACACTGGAAGAGGCCCTTTCCGCCATTGAAAGATTTGTAAAAGAACACCCCAACAAAAAATGGATTACCGGTATGGGCTGGCAGTACAATCTTTTTGAAGGAGGGATGCCCAACAGGGAGGCACTCATCGCACTAGATAAAATCAGTGCAGGCCGACCGGTTGTATTGGATGCCTATGATGGGCACAGTATCTGGGTGAACAGCAAAGCAATGGAACTGGCAGGCATTTCCAGTACAACCCAATTTGAGGGATTTGGTTCCATCATTAAAGATCTGGAAGGAAAGCCAACAGGGGCTTTTACAGAAGCAGCCGGCAGCCTGGTTGAGAAAATAGTTCCTCCTCCCACTACAGAAGAAAAACTGGAGGCACTTCGCATAGGCATGAAATATGCAGCGCGACTCGGTATCACCAGTATTCAAAATGCCAGTGGCTCTGTTGCTGAATTCCAATTGTATGAAACCCTGCTTAAACAAGGAGAACTCACCCTTCGGTCTTCCACTGCCTTCAGTGCCGGCAAAAACACAAAGGAAGAAGACATCCAGCAATTCATACAAGTAAAAAACCGCACCAAAGGCCATACCCTACTCAAAGCCGTTAGTATTAAATTCATGCTGGATGGTGTGATTGAATCGCACACTTCTCCCATGCTGGAACCCTACAGTGATGCGCTGCCAGATGGCACCCATGCCAATAGCGATTTTGCCTTGCCTTTGGAGAAATACCAGCAACTGTTAAACCGGTTTGATAAAGAAGGATTCCAGGTTTATACCCATGCCATTGGAGATCGCACGGTACGGGAAGCATTGAATGCTTAGGAAAATGCACAGCAAACAAATGGCAGCAAAGCCAGGCGCCATCGCATTGAACACATCGAACAATGCAACCCAGAGGATGTTCCCCGGTTTGCACAACTGGGTGTGATGGCATCCATGCAACCCATACACGCTGATCCGGGCAATATTGAAGTCTGGGCCAAAGCAGTGGGAGAAAAAAGAATTCCGCATGCATTTATGTGGCAATCCATGTTGAAAAACCAGGTGCACCTGGTATTCAGCAGTGATTGGCCCGCCTGCACCACACCTGATCCGATTCGTGGATTGCATATTGCGGTGAACCGGCAAACTCCTGAAGGACATCCGCCTGGCGGATGGGTACCCGAGCAAAGAATCACCATCCAGGACGCATTAAAAGCTTATACCCAGGGAGGCGCTTACTCCTCCTTCGAGGAAAATATCAAAGGCAAATTGCAGCCGGGTTACCTGGCAGATATCATCGTGTTTAACCAGGATCTGTTTTCCATACCACCTATGGATATTGCCAAAACAAAAGTAGTTTTAACAGTGTTTGATGGTAAACTAATTTACAATGCGAATTGAAAAAGCAATTTTGGCCGGTGGCTGCTTCTGGGGTGTGGAAGAATTGATCCGGCACCAGCCTGGAGTAACCCATACTGTGGTTGGATACACTGGCGGAGATGTACCCAATGCCACCTATCGCAATCATGGTACGCATGCTGAAGGCATCGCCATCAGCTTTGATGCGGATGTGCTCTCCTACCGGAAACTGCTCGAATATTTTTTCATGATCCACAACCCTACCACCAAAAACCGCCAGGGAAATGATATCGGGCTTTCTTACCGGTCCGCCATTTTTTACCTGGATGAAGAACAAAAGCAAACAGCCATTCAACTGATCCAGGAGATGGAAGCCTCTGGCAAATGGCCGGGTAAAATTGTAACGGAAGTAGTACCCGCCACAGATTTCTGGGAGGCAGAAGAAGAACACCAGGATTACCTGCAAAAAAATCCATTCGGGTATACCTGCCATTTCGAACGACCCGAGTGGAAACTGTAAATCACCCACCCTAAAACCTTAACCAATATGAATCATCCACCCAGCCAGCAGGATTGGTACCGTTTTGTCCGGATCCTGCTGCTGACCCTGGGTATTGGGTTTACAGTAGCTGGAATCATTTTCTTTTTTGCCTACAATTGGGATGCCCTTCCAAAATTGGCAAAGCTTTCGATTACAGGCGGACTCCTTATTGCAACCACGCTTCTTT
>JAGKTB010000376.1:0-3162 GCA_018993145.1 Flavihumibacter sp. | reverse complement strand
CCCAATACCAGCTATCCTCTCAAATGGAAGGCAATACCATTGCGGTTGCCTTTAAAAAAAGATTACAGGAACAATTAACTAAAAACAGAGGAATTGATTATTATGCCCAACAGCTGGGAATCAGCCGCATTTCTCTGAATACCCAAATCAAAAAACAATTTGGTATTACCGTTTCTGAAATGATTCAGGAATACACCATAGCGGAAATCAAATCAAAACTAACCTACACGAATCTCAGCATTAAAGAAATTTCAGCGCATTTGAATTTTTCCGAGCCACAGCATTTAACGCGTTTCTTTAAAAATGCAACGGGACTATCACCTAACGAATTCAGAAACACTTATCAAAATGGTAGGTCTGTTTCCTGATTGGTAGGTTTCAAACTCCATATTTCAAGGAAGTTTGCTGACATAACTATTGTTATGATTCGTTCTCTTTTCGTTATTCTACTGTTAGTACAGCTAACTTCTTTTGCCCAGCTTACCAAACCCCGCGTAGTATTGATTTCAATTGATGGACTACCAGACTATCTGTTAGACCAGCATCTCGACAATGGCCTGCTGCCTACCAACGGAGCCTTTGCTACCATCCGAAAAAAGGGTGCCTATGCAAAAACAGTCTTACCTGTTAACATTGCTTCTACCGGCCCTTCTCATATTTCCATCTTTACAGGTGCCAGTCCCGCTCAAACCGGCATCGTTGGTAACAGTTTCCGACAGCTCAACCAGCCCTGGAACGCGCCCTCCCTATCCGCTTTCCGGCATCCAATAGCAGCAGAAACCATTTTTCAGGCAGCCATGCGGCAGGGTAAAAAAGTGATGGTACTGGGTGGTGTGGGCGTTGACAATAGCCATGTCTCCAGGATGACCGACTACTTCTTAACGTATCCAAACAAAACAGGTAGTTCCCAATCAGTCAATTTCCTACCTTCCCACCCAAGACAAACAGTTTTTCTGAAACTAAGTACTGGTTATACCATACCGTTGTATTGTTATTTAACCGATTCTGCTTTTAATGATGCTAATATCCTTCGGCCAGGAAAGCAACTGCTTATTGATACGGATACAAATCCAACTAACGGACATGTAGCAGCCCTGGTGGCTGATACCTGGACCACCCTGCAATTTCAGCATCAGGAAAAACGATATTCTACATCGCTGCGTTTGCAGCTACTGGAGGAAGACACTCAAGCTTACCAATTATTTATAAATGCGCCAGCCGAAGTGGTACTTTATCCGCAAAGTTTTCAAGAACAAGTACAATCAATCTGTGGGTGCTGGCCAGGGGAGCCGGAGAATCTAAAACAAACAGCCGGACTAATTTCAGAAGCCACCTGGTTTGAACAGGTAGACCAATTGGCGCTCTATTTTAAAAATTGCATCCTGGCAGGAATGAAAGCGGCAGACTGGGATTTATTCTTTGGATATTTTTCTACGCTCGATGATGTTCAGCACAGGTATACCTTGCGGCATCCACGCCAGCTGGATTATTCGGCGGAAAATGGGAAGCGGGTAGAACGGTATGCTGCTTATGTGACAAAATACCTCCAACTTATCGACCGATACCTGTTGGAAATTATGCAGGCTGTGCCAGCGGGAACAACTATTATGATAGTTTCAGATCATGGCATGATACCGGTTCACAGCACCTTGTTACTCTCCAATTACCTGGAAAAGGAAAAGTTCTCTGTATCCAGGGGGGAACTGAAAGTGATTTCAAGTGGCAATTCAGCGCATATTTACCTGAATAAGGAAATGATTCCGGAAACGCAACGCAAGCAGTACCTGGAACGATTACACAACCTGTTGAAAAGACTCAAAGATTCCGTAACCGGTCAATCAATTTTTGAGCTGGTCGCCAACCAGGAAGAACAAAAAAAATATGAGCTCTACCATCCTACCTATTCCGGTGAGCTGTTTGTGAGTTGTAAAAGTGGTTATTCTATATCCGACAGATTACTGCCTGAGGTTCCTTACCTGGTTAACAATAGTTTTGATCTAAGTTTGGTATCTGACCAACAACTAGCCACCCGCAATTTTCTAGAAAAAGGAACCATGAATGAAACCGGAAGAGGGGTTCATGGAAACCTGGCTTCCTTACGAGAAGGGCAGTCTGTATTTTATGCTTTAGGTCCAAGTGTTCCATCAAAAAAACTTAAACCGAAAAGCGCCTTACAAATTGCTCCCACCATCGCCCGGATCTTAGGCATAGAACCACCCCTGCAAGCAAAAGCAAAAGTGATTTGGTAATTGTGTTTAAGGACGAAGCGTAGCTTTTGTTTTCACGCCTCCTTCGATCAGTTAAACCTTTTGAATTTTTCGGTTTGCATCAAATGCGTACTCAAGTTGGATATCAATATCAGGTTCCGAAACGAATAATTTATTCTTTGATTCAGGTCGCAGTTCCAACTCTCTTCCCATATTCAACAGCAATCTTCCTTCCTTTTCAATTACCTCAAAAGGAAAAGGCGCTTCAAACTTAGCTTCAAAGTCCTTCAGATTGGGAATGTTTATCCTTTTGTGCTTGTAGGGAATAACAATTTGTTTATCAAATAATATACCCGCAAGGCCCTTTGCAAAAAAGTCAAGATTTGTTTCCCGGTTTGAAAGAATTATAATCGAGCTTTTATTGTGTGGGAAATACATCATGGTAGAACTGTAGCCGGGGATATTTCCATTGTGTAAATAGACCTTATGGTCCATAAAATTATCTACAAAAATACCGTATCCTGCACCTCTCCCAGGCTGATTGGGTGTGTGCATTTTGGTATAGGATTCACGTTTCAACAATTTTCCACCATGTAGTGCCTGATTCCAACTAAATAAGTCTTTTACAGTTGAAACCAATCCCCCGTGACTATGGACATAGCTATACGGTACATTAGATTCTGTCCTTAATAGGGGAAAAATTCCGCTATATCCGTAGGCTTTATTGGGAAGGATGGAATCCTGGTATAAAACCCTGCTCTGCTTCATATTCAGCTCTTTGAAAAATGTTGCTTTAATATACCGGTCATATTGTTCATCAGTGATGAGTTCCAATATGTAACCAAGTAACACATAATTCGTATTGCTGTAGCCCCAAAAGCTGCCTGGCGTAAAATTTAATGGCAGCTTTTTAATAAGATTAATAATGGTATCTCGTAAAACCTCATGTGGATAG
>JAGKTB010000375.1:0-3941 GCA_018993145.1 Flavihumibacter sp. | reverse complement strand
CACTGTAATTCCTTTGTAAATACCTTGCTTGTGCAAACGCTTTCTCACATAACGGGCCAGCGTACACTCTTTCGACTCTTCCAGTGGCGCGATGGTAACCAATGAGGGATCCAGCTTCCCTCCCGCTCCCAGTGAACTTACCACCGGAATTCCGGCTTCTACACAGGCTTTAAGCAGCATCACTTTAGGAGACAAGGTATCTATGCAGTCTACAATGAAATCATAGGGGGCAGATTGAACCAGTTCCGCAGCTTTTTCTTTTTCCATATAGGTTGGGAGAACGGTCAGGCCCAGTTCCGGGTTAATATCCCGAAGACGCGCTGCCATAACTTCCGCTTTCAATTTGCCTGCGGTGGAATGTAGTGCCGGAATCTGTCGGTTGCCATTGCTGAGATCAACTGTATCAGCATCTACAATCGTCATCTTTCCAACCCCGGATCTCGCGATCATTTCAGCGCAAATCCCACCAACACCACCTAACCCGACAACCAGCACGTGACTACCCATAAGTTTTTCAATCGGTTCATCACCCAATAGTAGCTGGGTCCTCGACATCCAGTAAGGAATCATAGAAACAAATTTTGAACCCGCAAAACTAGTTGAAATAAGGTGTAAATTGCCCAACCCCATGATCTCTCAAACTACCATACAGCAAATCCTGAACAGGATTGATATTATTGATGTGGTGGGTTCTTATGTGAGGCTAAAAAAGAGGGGAGCGAATTCCCTGGGCCTCTGTCCTTTTCACAATGAGAAGACACCCAGTTTCACTGTTTCCGCTAATAAAGAGATCTATAAATGTTTTGGTTGTGGCAAAAGCGGTAATACCATCAGTTTCCTCATGGAGCATGAGAAGTTCTCCTATGTGGAAGCTTTACGGTGGCTGGCCAATCGATACAACATTGAAGTAGAAGAAACGGAAGTAAGTGCGGAAAAGCGCCAGCAACTACAGGTAGCCGATAGCCTTTATATTCTGAATAATTTTGCACAGCAGTATTTCTCCAAAACACTGCTGGAAGATGAAGAAGGTCAGACAATTGGTCTGGCTTACCTGAAAGAACGCGGATTTACTGATGAGATCATAGAAAAATTTCAAATCGGTTATTGCAAGGAGGAACGAACAGCATTTGTGCAGGAGGCATTGGCCAAGCAATACAACCGCGACCTCCTTGTCAAATCCGGACTGGCGGCAATCAGAAACGAAGAGCTGGTGGATAACTACCGGGGCCGGATCATATTTCCTGTACACAATACCACGGGAAAAGTGATTGGGTTTGGTGCGCGGATTATTAAAAAGAATGATCGGGCTCCCAAGTATATCAACACGCCTGAAAATGAAATCTATGTCAAAAGCAGGATTTTATATGGCATGTATTTCGCACGCCAGGTAATTGATAAGCTGGATGAATGCCTGTTGGTGGAAGGGTATACGGATGTTACTTCACTGCACCAGGCAGGGGTTGAAAACGTGGTGGCCAGTGGAGGTACTTCACTCACTACGGATCAAATACGTCTCGTAAAAAAATACACCAATAATCTCACCATTGTTTATGATGGCGATGCTGCTGGAGTGAAAGCTGCGCTTCGGGGATTGGATATGGCATTGGAAGAAGGTCTGAATGTGAAGCTGGTGCTGATTCCGGATAAGGAAGACCCGGATAGTTACGTTAAAAAGGTTGGTGCAGAAGCCTTCCGCCAATTTGTTGCCGATAATAAAAAAGATTTCATCCTTTTTCAGGTCGAAGTTTCACTTAAGGATGCTGGTAATGACAGTCAGAAAAAAGCGGCGGTTGTGAACCAGATCGCAGAAACATTATCCAGGATTAATAAAGCGGAAGACTTCACCAAACAACAGGATTATATCCGGCAATGTGCTGCTTTACTGAAGATTGAAGAAGCCGGATTGAATAACCTCGTGAACAAGTTTATCCGGGAGAAAATTCAGAAGCTGGAAGTAAAGGCTGCACCTGATACAGATGTCCCTTATTTCGAAGGGAATCCAGATACAACTGAACAATACGATGTAAGTTTTTTGCTGCTTCAGAAAGATGAATTACAGGAAAAAGCAGTAATCCACGCATTGATCGAATTTGGATTAAAGCCCTGGGATAATGGAAAGCGAGTTGCGGATTTCCTGTTTGAGGAACTGGATGATGAGGAACTGTTTGACAACAAACAATTGTGGGAGATTGCCGAAACCTATAAAACCTGGTACCAGGCTGGTATGGAACCTACTCCGCGGCATTTTTACTATATGGAGAATCAGGCAATGAGTGCACTGGTGGTTTCCCTCATGGAATTTCCCTATGAGGTAAGCGATAAATGGAAAAACAAATTCCGTTTACCGGTTTCGAGCAGGGAGGAAATGTACAAGGAGGAAGTACTTGCAACGCTGCGTTATCTTAAATTGCGCAAGATCAAACGCATGATGGAAGAGAACCAACAGGACCTTGAAAAACCCCATAGTCCGGAGGAGCAGGTGACACTTCTTCAAACGCACCAGGCCTTAAAGCAGATGGAAAAAGAGTTATTACAGCAATTGGGTACTGTAATCATGCGATAATGATCCCTATTTTTCAGATGGATTCTTTTTACCAGCCAGCAATTTTTCAACAGTAGCACTTAACCGGTTCTGACGTGTCTCTTCCTTCTTAGCACTGGTTATCCATTGTACATATTCTTTCTTGTTCGTGAAAGAAAGTTGTTCAAAGTTTTCAAGCGCCTTTTTATATTTCTTTAGCTGAAGTTGTTTTTGTAGTGCTTCAGGAATTTCGATTGTACGTGCAACAAAATCAACTCCTTCAACTGCTGCCGGTACTCCACCATTGGCTGAAGCTCTGCTTAGTTGGGGGATTTGTTCATTTTTTTTAAAGCGCAAAGCACTCCAAACTGAATCGAGGGCAACCTGGCGAACTTCCTGGTAGCCTGCACTCACAACACGTTCCCAACTGCAATCGCGATTGAGATTGGTAGCAATTTTGGATGCGGCCTTAGGATATGCAATCCAGAGTTTGCTTTCCTCGTGCAGCGCCGGAAGCACATCTTCCAGAATATTGTTTAACTGATTTTCATTGATCGCAAACACCAGCGCAAAATCAATCCTTCTGCTTTTCAGCAGCGGGGTAACATTTTTTGCGAAAGTGAGCTTGTTAAATTGCTTTTCGATGGAGGATGGTAATCCTTGAATGAGCAGATTTTTTTCTTCTTTGTACTGGAGCTTTTCTAACAAAGCTTGCGACATATCAGAAACTTTTTAATATAAAAGATCAATGAACCGGCTACAAAGGTAAAAAAAATACCCGCCTTTGGCGGGTAAACCAGGTATTTTTTGGCCCGATAAATTTATTTATTGCTAACTGGTTTATAATATTTAAGTGCTTCGGGCATCAATTCTTTTAGTTTTTCTATCCTTGTTTCCTCTGCGGGGTGGGTACTGGCAAATTCCGGAGGACGATTGCCGCCACTTGCTGCAGCCATGCGTTGCCAAAGGGGAATAGCTTCCTGAGGATTGTATCCTGCCATGGCAGTGAAAATAAGTCCGAATTTATCTGCTTCCAGTTCATTACTTCTTGAAAAAGGCAGCATTGCTCCATAAGTAGAACCAAGGCCATATGCTGTCATGAATAATTGCTGCGTTTGGGCAGGTTTATTGGCTGTAGCAACTGCCAGGGCTACTCCACCCAATTGTTGAACCATTCCCTGGCTCATTCTTTCATTGCCATGTTTGGCAAGGGCATGCGCAATTTCATGACCCATAACTACTGCCAGCGCCGCCTCGTTTTGAGTAATGGGTAATAGTCCCGTGTACACAACAATCTTTCCTCCGGGCATACACCAGGCGTTTACTTCCTTGGAATCTACCAGGTTATATTCCCATTTGTAACCGGCCAATTCACTCTGAAGCCCTTTTGAAGTATAATATTGAGTAACTGCATTTGAAA
>JAGKTB010000374.1:0-3381 GCA_018993145.1 Flavihumibacter sp. | reverse complement strand
TGGTAATACTGCTCGGACTTATAGTATTGATACCGGTTGCCATACTCACTAGTATGCTTATTCGAAAAATGGATAAACAGTTATTTGCAATAGATCCTCCGGTACGCAAAACCGATTCTGTAACAGAATCAAGCAAGGTGCGTGAACAAACACTCCTTTCCTCCCTTTTTCCCCTTCTTTTACCCTTACTGCTGATCACCGCTGGTTCAGTTGCTCCTTTTTTCATCAGCAATGAGAAACTGCAGCATGGTTTTCAATTAGTAGGACACCCGGTGCCGGCACTCGGAATCAGTGCTTTACTGGCGCTGGTTTTACTGGCCCGAAAGGAACGCAAAAACTGGGGGGAATGGTTTCAACAGGCCCTGGTAGCATCCGGCCCTATTATATTTATTACAGCCGCTGGTGGTGCATTCGGAGCTGTATTAAAAGCCACGCCAATTCAGGATGTACTATCAGGATTCCTGCATACATCCGGTATACCCAACTGGGCCATTTACCCGGTTGCATTTTTACTAGCTGCCCTATTGAAAACAGCACAGGGTTCGTCCACTGCATCGCTGATAATTACTTCGGCATTACTCTTCCCCGTAATGGGATCTTTTGATCTTAACACTCCGCAGCAAGCCCTGGTAGTGTTGGCAATCGGCGGTGGGGCGATGACGGTAAGTCATGCCAACGACAGTTATTTCTGGGTAATCCATCAATATGGCAACATCCCTGTCAATAAACTATATCGAAGTTACACCTTGCTAACTGCAGCTATGGGAATCACTGCCCTGCTTGGCGTACTGGCTCTTTATGTTGTAACAGGATAAGCAGGATATCCATCACATTGGTTTGGGTGGGTCCTGTTTTCACTAAACCTCCTGCAGCAGAAAAAAACGTATAGGCATCCTGGTTAGCCAGGAATGAATCAGGATTCAATTCAGCTTTTCTTACCTGCTCCAGCAAGGTTTCATCCAGCACAGCACCGGCAGCATCCGTTGGTCCATCGGTACCATCGGTTCCACCACTGAGAAAAGCAAAAGCATAGGATTTCAGCTGTTCGGCTAGTTCTTCATTGTTCAGGCATTCTACCAATAAGGCCAGCATCAGTTCCTGATTTCTCCCACCCTTTCCTTTACCAGTCAACGTAACGGTAGTTTCCCCACCCGCCAGAAAACAGCGGGCCGTATAATCGCCCAGTTTTTTGTATGCCTCCATTTGGGAGAGCGCCTGCCGAAGAAAATTAACACCTACTTCCCGCGCTTCTCCTTCAAGTGATGCATGAAATGTTATTGGTTCAAATCCAAAGTCCAGTGATTTATCGGCACAGGCTTTTAAAGCAAGTTGATTGGTAGCCAGTAAATGATGCTGCACCCGATGAAAAAGCGGATCCCCAGGCTTGGGAGTTTCCAGAGAGGGATCTGTTTTCAGTCGGTTGATATGATCCTGTAAGCCTCGTGGCATCTTTTCGGTTATACCAAACCGGTAGAGCAACTGTTCTACCTCTGAAATACTGCTGCTGTCAGGATAAAAAGGTCCACTGGCAATAACAGAAAGATCATCCCCCGGAACATCACTCAGTACCCCCACTTCGATGGTGGCCCCACCTGCGAGCCTTGCGAGCTGGCCGCCCTTCAGAGAAGAAAAATGTTTCCGAACTACATTCATTTCAGCAATGGAAGCCCCGGATGCCAGCAGCGACTGGTAAAATGACTGCAACTCTTCCAGGCTGCAACCTTCCGGCAGATCAGCCACCAGGGCACTGGCACCACCGCTGAGTAATACCAGCAACATATCCCGCTGGTCCAAACTGCTAACCAGGTTTCGAACCGCAAGTCCCGCTTCAAAGCTGTTCTGGTTAGGCACCGGATGTCCCGCTTCCAGTTGGAGCCATGCTAAACCAGGCAATGCATGCTCCTCCTTGGTCACCACCAGGCCTTGATCAACCCAATCACCCAGGATATTTTGTGCTTCCAATGCCATCGCGGAAGCGGCTTTTCCCATGGCCAGTACTACCAGTCGCCTTATCTCCTTTCGGGCAAACCATTGCCTTCCAATCCGAAATGCGGCATCTTTTTTCTCCAGAAAATCCGCCATGAACACGGATGGAAGCACCGCCTCTACGCCGGCCTGGAATATGGTTTTGGCTGTAGCACTGTTCATATCGCCAAGATAGGACTTAAATAAAACGAACGACTGTTATTGAATTTCCAATAAATCATTAACTTCGACTCAATTAGTTGTTTAACTAACTAATTTTCTACCTGAATTCGAAACATCAACTTGTTATATGAAAAGAACGATCAGAAAAGTGGCGGTACTGGGCAGTGGAGTCATGGGCTCCCGGATTGCCTGTCATTTCGCGGGGGTAGGTATTGAAGTGCTGTTAATGGATATGGTACCAAAAGATGCCCAGGAATCCCAGGACAAAGCAGCCCGCAACAAACTGGTCAACGATGCGCTGCAGGCAGCTCTGAAATCCAACCCCTCTCCGGTTTACAGTAAAGAGGTAGTAAAGAGGATTCGTACTGGCAATTTTACTGATAATATGAAGGAGATTTCCGGAGTGGACTGGATCATAGAAGTGGTAGTGGAGCGATTGGATATTAAACAACAGATTTTCGAACAGGTAGAGCAGTATCGTAAACCCGGTACACTCGTTAGCTCCAATACCTCAGGCATTCCTATACATATGATGGCTGCGGGCAGATCGGAGGATTTTCAACAGTATTTCTGCGGTACGCATTTCTTCAATCCGCCGCGGTACCTGCGTCTGCTGGAAATTATTCCAACACCACAAACCAAACCGGAAGTGGTGGATTTCCTGATGCAGTTTGGCAGTTTACAATTAGGAAAAACAACCGTACTCTGTAAGGATACACCTGCTTTTATCGCGAACAGGATTGGCGTATATGGCATTATGGCGATATTCGGACTGGTAGATAAACTGGGGCTCACCATTGATGAAATAGATGCACTGACCGGACCTGTAATCGGTCGCCCTAAATCAGCCACTTTCCGCACTGCTGATGTGGTAGGCATTGACACCCTGGTGAAAGTGGCGAAAGGAGTGGCAGATAATTGCCCGGATGATGAACAGCGGGCCGTTTTCACTATTCCCGCCTGGCTGGAAAAAATGGTCGCCAATAACTGGCTGGGGGATAAAACCGGACAGGGATTCTTCAAAAAAACCAAGGGAGCAGGCGGAGAAAAAGAAATTCTGACCCTCAATCTTTCCACACTGGAATATGGTCCAAGGCAGAAGCCAAAATTTGCCGGACTGGAAGCAGCCAAACCCGTTGAAGACCTCGCAACCCGTCTTAAAATGCTGGTGCAGGCTACTGATAAATCAGGAGAGTTTTATCGTCATTTTCATTATGGACTCTTTTCGTATAT
>JAGKTB010000373.1:0-5804 GCA_018993145.1 Flavihumibacter sp. | reverse complement strand
GCCCAGATGGCGGAATTGGTAGACGCGCTAGACTCAAAATCTGGTTCTCGCAAGGGAGTGCAGGTTCGATTCCTGTTCTGGGCACGAGATTGAAAGCTTCGAATTTTCGGAGCTTTCCTCATTTATTCCAGTTTTGTATTTCTTGCCCGCTCTGCCTATCAACAACATCCGTTTCTTAGCTTTCTTTTTCAATACGTTTTTTTCTCAAAAACCGACTATCCCTTTAGTATCGAACCTAGGAATTGTTACTTAGTGGCAAGGTCCACATCAGTATATCATTCAGAAAGGTTTTAAGGAGATCAAGGCAAAAACGGATTTGATCTTTAAAGGTGGAATCCAATCAGTTCGGCTCTTCCATTTTTCGTACCAGCTTTTTTATTTGATAAACCCACAGTATGGTTTTGGAGCAAACTGAACTCAAAACAAAATAATCCGCAGGCTTACAATGAAAGACTGGAATTTTTTCTTTTGCCCATACTATGTTATTTTCCCTTTAAAAAGCACTCTCATGAAACGTCTTATTCCGACCCTTACTCTTTTCATCATTCTGTCTCTTGCCAGTGCTTCTAAGCTACGGGCACAAACCGATGACTTAAAACCGTCGCTAAAGGTAGCTGTCATTAATTCGCAGCTTTTTCAAGACCCTGATAAGGGTATTTATAAACTTACACAGGTACAGAAGCAGGTAGTGCAGGAGTTTCAGTCCCGCTCTCAAGCACTTGATCAGCTCAGAAATAAAGCCAAAGCATTGGAGGACCAGCTAAAGAAGGCTGCTGGTAAAGCCGAGCAAAAGCAATACGATGCGTATGAAGGGTTGCAAAAGCAGGTTAAAAACGAATCGGACAATATTTTTCGCGATTCACAAAAACGCTACACCGACCTGATAACACCCTTACAAACAAAGATGACGGCTGTGTTCAAAGAGTGGTGCAAGAAAAGAGGTTACGACTTGCTGCTGGATATTGCTAAAGACCCTAATGGAATGGTGCTCCTGGCAGAAGAAAGCGACACCGAAAAGAATACCCTCGACTTGATAAAATATATCAATTCTATTTTGTAAAAGACACCCGCTTTCTGATAACCGGTGCTATTAGCGCGACGACTATAGATATGGCGACTTTCTGCCAGCCAGGTTATCAATACTATTTATTTTATTAAAATGCCTTAATGAGTACTATTATCGAAATAAAATCAAAACGCTGGCAATCGTTGGTACCACTTCCTTTCCTACTCGGTATCGGCATTACTTTCTATTGGTTTTTCTGGCGGAATGGTTCCGAAAGTTTGGATGCGCCGACTGCTACGTTCAAGTGGTTATCGATACTTGTAATGGGTGTTTCGCTGTTCCTGTTTATCTATTTTGTAAAGACCTCTATCTGGCCGGCTACTATTCTACGCGTTGATGAAGACGGAATCATCATGAACACCGGTGTTAGCACCCAGTTGATGCGTTGGGAAGAGATATCTAAAATAACGGAAACCAGTATCAGAGCTACCAGCGGCGGTGGCGCTCCTTATCGCGCCAGGGTGTTCGCCATTCAATTTAAAAATCCGCAACAATTCAGGAAGCGGTTCAATCCCATTTTTAGGGGTTCGATAAGATTAAGCGAAGCGGTAAATGGCGTCAGCCTGTTCATTCCATTTGGTTATCTGGAAAACCACTATGAGGAGTTTAAAAAGCTGGTGGAAAGAAAAATGAAGATACCGGTAAATGAAGAATAAATCGGCTGCTTGAAAGCCAACGTTTCTCTTTGTAACATCAACTTCGGGCACACCTTTTTATGCTTGATGACAAGAATTGGAATAGAAGCTTGAAAATTGGCTTTCAGGAGAAATAGATTGAAAAATTTGATCGATAAATTCGTATTACTAAAAACTATGCATGTTGTCAAATGGAAAAATGAGCATATGACTATCCTATCTTCCTAAGAATTATTCACCGTATTTTCCGAAATAAACACTTCATCTTTTACGATTGCAGCAGGGTCTTTTTCCCGTGCAAAAGAGGATGAAAACAACCGGTTGTTCTCCTCCATTTTTCGTATCTTTATAGTCTTCCGCCCTATTCCAAATTCATCTATTTAACCCCCACTCTGGTTCCTAGCTACAGCTGTATTTAGTCCGCCCGCTATTTACCAAACATTAAACTTATTGTTATGGCAACTACCGCTTTGGGTCCTACCATGGCCGGTGGGATTCAACCTATCATCAAAGATGGGTACGAACTCATCTATTATCCTGATGTAAATAATGATGCACTACAAAATGAAGGCAAGCCACCTGTATTTTACTGGCTACCCAACTATGTTCATATTGCGCGCAAAAATGGTCGGGAAGACGGAGACCTGATGTTCCTGATGTTGCGCTTTGCAGGAAAGCAAACCAGTGAAGGCAATATCGGACTTGAAGAAGGTGAAAGCAGAGAAGTAGCAGGTGGTGTATTAGGAGTCACAACTACCGCAGCACCTCCAGACCATGTTCTCGAGGAAGGGCAGCAGGAAATCATCAATATGTACCAGGGAAAAGTTGATTTTTTCTGGGGTATCCGCTCCCGGGTTAAACCTATTTTCCGGCCGGTGGTAATCACATCCAATCATACCTCTATTTCCAACCTCTCTCCCAACGCCGATGGATCTGTAGTGCAACCCGTTTCCGGAACACCTGCCAATCCGGCTACACCTGTGAATCCAGGTACGCCTGCCGGACCAGCCGGCCCGCCGGCTCCCAACCGGCAATTGCGTTATGAAACTGTTCCAGTGCCACGCTTTATAACAGAAAAAGGATTTACTACCCGCTCTTTTGACAAACGAAATGTTCGGGATGGAAACCTCGACCCCTGGTATTTCAATATGCAGGGGCAGGGCAATGGATCCATTGATCCTATGGGGCAAAATGCCTACTCCGGATTGATGGGTGTTTATCCTGCTAGTATTCTCTACCAGGCATTCAAAATGGCATACACGCCTGTGCGGGTATGCCAGGCTATGAAAGTGAAATTCTGGGTACCTATTATTGAGATCACCATAAAAGGAAACTGGGATCGCATTTTTGAACATTTCTCCGCCAATGCAAAAGGCAAGTACTTATGGTTCTCTGCAGATATCAAAGCAGAGTTTAACAACATGCGCATCAGCGGTGGCATTGAAGTGGATGTAAAAGTGGACCCGACCATTCCCGGAGCGGAAAAAATCCAGGACTATGTTGACAAAAAAACCGATCTCATTTCGCAAAAATTTATGGAACAGGCGAAAGGCATCATCTTTGATCCGCCACAACCTAATGTGCAGGCTGCTGAAGCCAGTTCATCAGGCGGATTGTTCGGACTTTGGGGTGGCGGTGTAGCGTTGAAATATCGTCGCGACAGCACCAAGCTCACTCTCAATTATCATGAGAAAAGGCAATTGGCTTATCTGCAGGATCATGTCATTTCTTCCAACCTGGAAGGAGCTTTTGAGGAAATGAAAAAAGATCCGGACGCAGAGAAGAAATATTTCGTGACAGTTTATATGGATGATTGGCCAAGAAAACTGGCACGTATCATCAAGCCGGTGGTAAACTGGCCACAACCTGCCAACAATTGGGCTGGAGAACCCGTCTCCTTTGTATCAGTTGAAGTTGGATATCCCAACACCTCCGGTGAGATCAACTGGGTAGGCCATTATTTTGACAGCAGTTCCTCCCCTACCGACACCTGGAAAGTTGAAACCACACAGAAAGCTGCGGCCGATGTAAGCAATGCTCCAGCCAACTGGACACCCGATAAAACCTTTATCAGGCGGAAAGTACATATGCTGGAACCGCCGGATCCAATTGCCAACCCCTTTGTGCGGGTACAAATTGAAGACAATGAAATTGTATTGGATCCGGGAGAAAACGGAAGCCTGGTGAATGATGTGACATTGGAAGTGAGAGCAGATGAAGCAGGTCGCATCCGGGTGGGACCACTAGGATTAAATGTGGCACTGGAAGACAACAAACAACTGGTAGAAGTAACTTTCCAGGCGATAGATGAAAACGGTGCTGATCTTACACGCTTTCCACCCCAGAAATTCAGCTGGAACCATCTTGACCAGGAAACACCCAGGTTTTGGTCGGTATTCAGTTCAGATGCCACTATCCGTTCATTCTTCAAGTACCAGGTAAGGGTCATCGTCAAAGGAAGTTTATTCACCAAAGGAATGGAATGGACAGGTCCATGGGTAAACATGATTGGAAACGGACCGCTTACCATCAGTGTACCATCCACCGAAGATGAAGGTGTTGTAATCAAACGTGATATCCAATCCAAAGCGCGTGAAATCATCCTGCAGCCGCCTGTTTCAGCAACTCCCCGCGAAATAAGCCAACCAGCTGAACCAATCAGGGGAACCTATTCCGTAGAAGAAGGAGGAAGAATTCACCAGCCACCATCCGGCAGTAAAACACCACTGTCCAGAAAGATTGTTCAACGGGAGGTGAGTGAAAATGGTGGATGGAAACAAGTTTAACCCTAAAGCGTTGTTGCCATGTCTACTGAACTATTACAGGAAAAAACCATGCGCCTGCCAAATGGTACAGGTTGGCCATACCTTGAAGAAGACCTGGGCAGAATCAGTATTTATCCAAGTCTGATAGGCAGCAACAACGCTTTTACTTTTTTCCAGGATCAATACCTGCCCGATAAAGATCCAACTACTTACAGGAAACTTGAACGGGCAACACTGCAAATCCGGCTGTCTCTGCAACTACCGGAAACTACTGAACAGGAAAGGTTCATCCGAACCAATACAGTAATAAAATTATTGTTGAATGAAGGTGCAACCAGTCGGCTGCTTTTGGAAAAAACATTTTCCGGAACAGCAACAAGTTTGCAAGGTGTGTTGGATGCCAAAGCTGCCGATGCGTTGTTATTGGCCATACAACAAAAAAAATCCGGTCTAATCCTGCACCTGGTATCGGATGTAGTTGCTCCAGACAGCCAGCATCAGTACAGGATAAACAGCAAGGTACTGCTGGAAGAGTTGATCCGGGCATTTGATCAATACCAGGTACAGTTCAAATATTTTGATCCGTCTTACAACAATTACCGGCTGATCCCTGAACAAATAAAAACAAGTGATAAAACAAGAGCTATTCAAACCACGGTAGCAGGAAAGATGGAAAAAGGAAAAATCCTGAATGCATCCTTTGCACAGGTAGCCGCTGTAGCGCTGCCAATATCAGCCATTCAAAAACAGGATCAACTGAAGTATGATAACAGGATCAAACTGCATTTGCTGAACAACTGGAGCATTGCTATTTCCGGAGCTGAAACAATTAAAGATTATCCTATCGTAACGGATGAGTCATCCCAGTACTGGTTGAACCGGAGAAATCAACAGGAAGTGCTGGTACTGACAGAACCCCAATTGGTGATACCCAACCTTCAAACACCACCGGAACAGGCTGCCTTTCGGTTTATAATTCGGAATACGGGACTGACAGACAGCGATGGGAAACCGGTATTGGAAGGATCGCTCCAGGTGACATTGAACCATGGCATTTCTGAATCGCTGAAAGCAAAAGCAGAAGCAGCATTTCCCGGAAAAAGCGTTGCTGCTATAAAGTTTGATCAAATCAGCTACCTGTTGACGATTCCATATGTTAATAACGCACAGGAAACCGTAAACCTGCAACTATCTCCAGGCGAAATAACATTTCTTGAAAATGGGCAAACACAACTGGTGTTTCGTTTACTCAACAATGCGATCCGAATGTGTTATGCAGCGATTTCCGGCAACCAACCAAAGTTGAAATTGCAGGTGGCAATGGCATTTTCAGGATAC
>JAGKTB010000028.1:0-7562 GCA_018993145.1 Flavihumibacter sp. | reverse complement strand
ATCGGACTCGTATTTGCCCCCGCGCATACCGTGTCCAACTATATTCAGAAAAGCCAGCACCCTGGTTTGCGATTGCTGAATGGTCTGTTTTTTATACAGATCAAAGTTCCGCCAGCCAGGAGAACCTGCATCCACCACGGTAGTAACGCCTACCCGAAAAGTGAAGCCATCCGGAGGTAGTGCACTCGGAGCATCCATATAGGCCTGATCCGCATGATTCCCCCAGAAATTATGGGTATGCATGTCGATAAGTCCGGGTGTTACGTACAGTCCTTTGGCATCCACCACCTGCACCGCATCCCCAGGAATCGACCTGGCAATTTTTACAATCTTTCCTTTATCAATAGCGATATCCATGATTCCATTGATACCATTTTTCGGATCAATTACATGTCCGCCTTTGATAACAATGGCATAAGTCTGCGCCTGAATCGCGGAACCGATAATCAGTCCGGACAAGCAAAGGGCAAGCAATTTTTTCATCATGCTAAGAGGCTTTGTAATTCTTCTTTGATTCTACGGGCAACGATCTTGTCTTCTCCTGGCTTGAGCATCCAGGCCGTAACATTGATACCTTTTTTACCACCACCTACTTCAATAGAGGGACTTCCATTTCTGAGACGTTCCTGCAAATCTTTTCCTTCCGGTGTTTTACCGGATTTCTCCCAGCTAATGGAAAGATTCGGTGTGATATTACCACCCTGAGGAACCCAGATTTTTGTTTCCACATCCTTCACAGATTTCGCAGCAGCTTCAATCAGCGCAATGCTTTTTTCCCACTGCTTCCATTCCTTATCATGGTCCCTGGCAATGTATTGCTCCAGTGCTACATACATGCCCAGGATTTCTTCCTTGTTCACTTTCATACCCCGGCCGATGTTGAAACCACGCGGTGGCATATGCAGGCGGGCAGCCTGTATGATGGACTTACGTCCCATTAATAAACCCGCGCTTTGCGGACCGCGAATTGCTTTACCACCTGAAATCTGCACCATATCAAAACCCATATCATTAAACTTCCAGAGATTCGAAACCGGAGGCACATCTGCTGCGATATCAATACTGGTGGGAATACCATGTTTTTTACCCAGGGCCACCCATTCTTCCTGTGAAATTTTTCCTCCCTGTGAGATGTTCAGAAAATGCATCAGGGCTGTTTTCTCATTGATGGCGCGTTCCAGTTCTTCCACGGTTTCAATGGCCACAATCTTACAACCGGTATTGATAAAGGCATGATTGTAGACAATGTCATGAGCTTTCTGGCAGATCACTTCTGATTTCATGCCAGTTCCTGCAATATGAGGAAGCGCTTCCACCTTTTTCTGATTCATTCCGGTTAGGATACCGGCCAAACCAAGTGTCATTGCCGAGAAAGCCCCGGAGGTTACAACAGCTGATTCGGAGTGCACCATCTTCGCGATGCGTTCGCCGACTTTATCCTGCAATTCATCCAGCATGCAGAACTGATCAGCTCCATAATTGATGGCATCCAGCACATAATCGTGCATGAGAGAACCTGTCATATAGGTCAGGGTACCGGTTGCATTGATAAACGTACGTACGCCCAATTCCCTGAACAGATCCCGCTTTGGTGCTGCCATAGGCGAACCTGTACCTGCAAAAGCGTCCAGGCCACCCGCTAATCCGCCAACCGGTAGCAGGCCAAGGCCTTTAATTACATCCCTTCTTTTCATGGGTTGTTATTGTGGGGTTATTTATATGCGATACAATCGATTTCTACCAGAGAATCTCCCGGTACACCACCTTTTGCAACGGCAACGGTTGTACGAACCGGAGGATTTTTACCAAATCGGCCCATGTACACTTCATTCATCGCTTTGTAATCAGCGATATCATTCAGGTACACATTCACTTTCAGCACTTTTTCCATGGATGATCCTGCTTTGATCAGTTCTTTTTCCAGCTCTTTTAATACATGGTCTGTATGCGCTTTTACATCACCATCGAAATGGGCTCCTTTACCGGCAATGAATACCAAACCGTTATAGGTAGTTGATCCGGAAAACAGGGGTACACCCTGGAAATCCGTTACATTTTTCACTTCCTTTTCCGGAGCACTGTTACCTGCCGCTTTAGCTGCAGCAGATATACCGGTAACACCCAGAATGGATGCAAACAGCGATTTCAATACAGATCTTCTTTGTGTAGCCATGGTATTCAGTTTTATTATTTAGAAGTTGATTTACCAGCCTTGAATTCCCTTCCTGGAAATTCCACCCGAAACTGTTCTACATTTCCCTGGTCCTGCATGGTAACATATGCCGTTCTGCCATCCGGACCACCAAATGCGATATTTGTTGGGCGCTTACCCATCAGCGTTATCTCCTCCAGTTTGGTACCATCCGGCGCCAGCATCAGGATCGTACCTTTCCCAAATCTTGTCACATACAGATTTCCCTTCTGATCGCAACGCATGCCATCCAGCCCATGATCGGTAAACTCATAGAACAATTGTTTGTTTTTAACAGAGCCGTCAGCACCCAGATCATAGACCCAGATTTTACGCTGTACGGATTCACCTACATAGAGTTTTTTATTATCCGGACTCACTTCCACTCCATTCGTTGTGCCCATGGTATCCAGCAAATGCGTTGTACCATTGGGATCGATTCTCCACAATTGCCCGGTACCATTTTTCCAGTTTGGATCACTGGCATATATCCGGTCTTTATTATCAATGGCCAGATCATTCGGCTGGTTCATGCGTGGCTCATGTGCCAGCAGACTGATCTTTTTGGTACGCGGATCCACTTTCCACACATTGTGTTTGGTATAATCAGCCAGTAATAATTGGCCTTTGCTGTTAATCCGGATCCCATTGGCGATACTACCTTCCGGAAGCACCAGCCAAACGGAGGCTGTACCATCTGGTTTCACCTGACCAATCGTGCCCTGTTTTTCGTAATTCACAGCATAGAGATTTCCTCTGTCATCTACAGCAGGACCTTCCACGCCGCTGGTAAAGGAATTCACCGGTGTAAGCAGGGTTGATTTATGCAATACCTCAGGCTGCGCTGTTGCTGAAATCGTCAACATCACCGCTGCTACCAATAAACCTGTCTTTGCTTTTCCTTTCATTATTTCTTACTGAGTACAGGGGAACTATTTTCCCCTAGTTAGTTACTGATTTTAATCTGTTGCAATCGGCCTTCTGCATCCAGTCGCCATTCCCTACCGGATTTTCTTTCTTTACCAACCAACACAAAACCGGTAGGATCTTTCAATAGTTGCACCTGCTTTGCATCCTTCCAGTTGAGGCCCGGATATTTTTTTCTAAGCTCTTCCATCCCAGATGCATATTGTTTGTGTTGTTCCCGGTGATCTCTCTGAAGGTAATAATATTTCCAAAGCGATTGCTGCATTTCAAGTGTTTCAGCAGAAATAAAGGCAGCGGGACCAGCCTCTTCTGAAAACAGTACATATCCCCAGCGTTCCGGCATATGCAGATCCACTCTACCCTGGGGTGACCAAACAATGTAATGAGGTTGCGCTATACGGCCGGATGCATCTTTTTGTTTCTGATACACTCCATTCACCACATCCAGTTTCCAGTTTACATGAGAAAAATTCATACGCGCAATTTGTCCGTTACGCGGTGCCAGTGGTATAGCCAATTCCACATCCCATCCTTCATCAATATCACCAGGCTGATTCAATGTTCCGCGCAGTCGAACTGCTTTTTTTAATCCAGGAAATTCAAAATCGGAATCCCCCTTTCCTCCATCGCGGTAAGCTTTGGATAGTAATAAATCCCAGGTGGTACCAAATGCATTTATCTGGAATTCAATATACTGCTGCATATCCCCGTCCATATCGATGAAAAACTCCAGTGCGTTATCCATAAATACGGCGGTATCTTTTTTAGTCAGACTTGCCCATAACTGTGGCTGCTCCAATTGTGCAAACACATAGAGATACTGTTCATCCCAGCAGAGCTTGAGTGCTGATTTGTTCCCTGTCGGACCACCTGCAATATCCCGAAAATTCGATGTGAACGGAATTTTTTGCCAAATCGCTTCATTGGCAAATCCATCTACCTCAATCGCCTGGTTTGTTTTGACAGCCCGGTATTGCGGAGGCGTAGTTAATAGCGGCTTTAATTTTTCCTCGGTTACTCCATCCGGCAAATAGGCCGCTTTTTGTGCAGCTACCGGTGCTGCACAAACGAAGCAAAGGCATACAGCCAGCAATCGGTTTATGGTTGTTTTTTTCAACTGGTTTTATTTCGAATAAGATAACACAATAGGTCGCGCAATACCATTCAGGTCGTATACAATCTTTCCTCCAAGGATTGTCATCTCGCAAACCAGTTTTTGGTTGGAGGTGATCTTTGCACCGCTCCGATCCCAGAATCCAAAGTTCCCGGGCATCTGTTGCAATATTGCCACATCCGCTTCTGCGTCAACACTGAGATGCCCCAGATCTTTACGCTGAATCGCCAATGCAGGCGACCAGGTACTGGCTTTAATTACTTCTTTCAAATCCATCTTCAGGGCAAGAAAGGTATTCATCACATTGAGCATATCTTTCATGGAAGCATTCATACTGCCGATATGCAAATCGGTACTGATGGTATTGGGATAGAACCCTGCTGCCGCGGCTGGTTGCGCCTGTGATAGCACAAAACTGGCACCGCCATAACCCACATCGAAAATGATCCCGCGTTCCTGTGCTTTTTTTACAAAGGGCTTGAGCTTCCGGGTTGCTGGATCTACAATGGGTTCACGTCTGTTAAGCTCTGTAAAGGCATGCGTATAGATATCACCCGGACGCAAATGCTGAAAGAACAATTCTTCAATGGAGAGGGGCGGAGGATCACTGCCACCAAAGTCAATGATCACCGGCAGATTGGTCAACCTGCCAGCTTCAACTGCCCGATCCACCGGAATCCATTCTTTTCGTTCATAGTGAGCTACCTTGAATCCTACAATATGATCCGGGAATTGTTTGGCAACTGCAGCCGCCATGCGTGCATTCATATCCGTGGTATCCTGTTCCCAGGCACCACCCCGCATCCCCTCTCCCACGATGTTCAGAAAAGAGAGAATCCGCGTCCTGCTGTTATCAATAATATTCCGTTTGAAAACAGTAAAATTTTTCCATCCCGCACCACCACAATCAACGGATGTAGTAACTCCATTACGCAGGGTGAAGCCATCCGGAGCCACTGCTGTTAAGCCATTGCTCAAATAATGATCCGGTTCCGTTCCAAAGAAATAATGACCATGAATGTCTATGAGTCCGGGTACCACCAGCATACCCGCAGCCATCACCCCCTGTTTGTGCGCCTGTCGTATCCCCTTGTGTTTTGAATCCGCCACAATTTTACCATCGCGGATGGCTACATCCAGTATGGCATCAATGCCATTTTTGGTATCGATTTCCCTCCCACCTTTGATCACGATGGAATTGGATTGAGCCTGGGCCCGTCCGGTAAAAAGCAACAGGCCAATCATGAGTTGAATGCTTTTTCTCTTGCTGATTTTTTTAATTCTTCCAGGATGCGTTTGGCCACGATTTTATATTCCCCTTCGCGCAGCATAAAAACAGTGAGGCTGATGCCTTTGTCATTTGCCAGCACTTCAATAGAGGGAGCACCATTACGAAGAGCAAGCTGCAATTCAGCAGGCTTGAGAGAGATATCACCTGTACTCCATTGAATATTCAGCGTGGGCGTATGATTGGCCAAAGGCGGAATCACAATTTCTGTCTGGATGCCCTTGCGCTGTTTGGCCTGTACCGAAATGTATTCCACCTGGTTCATCCAGTCTTTCCATTCCTTATCGTGATCTATGCTGACATATTTTTCCAGTGCGGCCAGCATGCCTACAATTTCTTCCTTGTTTACTTTCATACCTCTTCCAATGGTTCCGCCTCTTGGAGGAGCACTTAACCGCGCTGCCTTAATCAGGTCCTTTCTTCCCATGAGGATGCCGGCACTCTGGGGACCTCGTAATGCCTTTCCACCGGAAATACAAACCAGGTCAAATCCCATCTCGTTAAAGCGCCAAAGATTCTCCACCGGTGGTACATCCGCCGCGATATCAATCATGGTAGGGATCCCGTGTTTCTTACCTGCAGCCACCCATTCTTCATGGGAGATCTTTCCCAGGTTGGCGTGGGCATTCAGAAACCAGAGCATTGCGGTCTGCTCATTGATGGCGTTATGCAGCTCCTCCAATGTTTCAATTTCAACAATTCGTACACCCGTATTCGTTAGTGCATGCACATATCCGCTGTTATGTGATTTTTGAACCAGCACCACTGATTTCATTCCATCCAGGCGGGGCAATTGGGCAATCTTTTTGGGATCGGTTCCGGTGAGCACACCTGCAGTTCCAAGCACCATTGCCGACCAGCAACCGGCAGTAACAGTTGCCGCTTCCGCGCGACATATCTTAGCAATCCGCTCTCCCACTTTATCTTGTACTTCGTCCAGCATTACATAGGATTTTGAAACCGCATTGATGGCTTCCATCACTTCCGGATACATCAGGGAGGCTGTCATGGCCGTATAGGTTCCTGCAGCATTGATAAAGGATCGCAATCCCAACTCGGTTATATAATCCTTCTTAGGCGCCGGCATGGCAAATCCACCGAGCGGCAAAGCGGCTCCTGCTGGCGCAACAGATAAATATTTCAGTAACTCTCTTCTTTTCATGTTGGCATTTTTAATAGTTAAATCCTCGAGCTCAGCAGCACTTGTTTCCCCTCTATACTCACTTCAAAGAGGCCGGAGGAAACCAGCAACTTCACTACCATTTTAAGATTCAGGCCCGTAGATATAAATCCGGAAAATTGTTGTTCGGGTAGCTGGCCGGTTACAGTAAAATCAACCTGGTATTTTTCTTTCAGCACCGCCAGGAGCTGGTTGATATCCTGATCTTCAAAAACCAGGTAACGGGCATCCTGATCCTGCGTTATTTCTTTCAGCAGCGATTCTGATTCAATCAATTTGGATTCAAACCGCAGGTAGCCATCTTCGGTAGTATTTACAAAACTAACTTTTGACAACTGTTGCAGTTTGGGCTCTACATAAAGCGCCGCCAGCATTGCGGAAACCGGCTCCTCGCCTACCCGAAGATCCGCCTGCGTACAGCGATGCACCAGGGAAGCAGGTTTCAGGTAAAAATAGAGGGAAGCTGTAAACAGCAATCCAAAACAGGTAATGGCAAAATGTCTTACCCAATTAATGGCAGGTTTGCGATAGGATGTTCTTTCAGCCTGGTGTACTTTATTCAATAATTTCTCCAGCTGTTGTTCCCGCCTGGCTTCCAGGGTCATGATACCTGAATTTGCAGCCCCATCCAATTCACTTCGCTCCATAGTTTCCATCAGTTGAAGCAGGGATGCTTCATCCAGTTCTCCACTTAAAAAGCGGTCAATGACAGATTGGAAAGGTTGTTTATCCGGCATAGGTATGTGCTTAGAAAATATGCAGGAAAATAATCAGCAGGGTATAACCTAATGAATATCGTAGTTCTCTTAGTGCTTTGGTTAAATGATTTTCAACTGTTTTAGGTGATATCTGAAGCAGCGCC
>JAGKTB010000372.1:0-5211 GCA_018993145.1 Flavihumibacter sp. | reverse complement strand
TTTATTTTTTTCCTTTTCCTTATCAGCCCAGAAAATGCCAACAACACAATACGATCCCTGGTGGGAAAAAATAGACTCCCTGGTACAGCAAGCAGGCTTGTATCAATCTGCATTGGAGGAAGTACAAAAATTGTATACAAAGGCGAAGGCAGAGAAACAATCGGGTCATCAAATCAAAGCGATCCTCTATCGTATTCAATTGCAGGAGGTATTGGTGGAAGAAAGTGATACGGCAGCGTTGAATTTGTTGCGAAAGGAAATTGCGCTTGAGCAGGGTGTGACCCGCGCACTCCTGAATACACTCCTGGGCGATTATTATAAAAAGAAATACGACCAGCAACGTTGGTCGATCTATGACCGCACTCCCCTGGCGGAAACTAATGTGGAGGATATTCAAACCTGGACCGCGATCGATTTTCACAAAGCCATTTCTACAGCCTATCGGGAAGCGCTATCCGAGCCGGCACTGAAAGGCCCGGAGGCCCGCAAACTGGTAGAGCCACTAATTATAAAAGGAGAAAATACCAGCTACCGGTCATCGCTATACGAATTGGTGGTTAAGAAAGCACTGAATTATTTCAAAGAAAATCCGGTGGAACTTCCGGAGCAGGCGGATCAATCCTTTTGGGAAAATAAAACACTCTGGCAACCGGCAGAAGGATTTAAGAAACTTCGGTTATCCGAAGGAGATAGTACGGAACCCGGAAGGATCAGTCTGGGACTGCTGCAGGATTTGATGAACTATTATGATGCGCAGCAGCAGCGCGAAGAGCTGGCCGCAACAGATCTTAAACGATATCTCTACCTGCATTATAAAGCTGAATTCGCGGATAAGGACAGTTTATACAAAGCTGTACTGGAGCAACATCGAAAGGATTTCAAGGGAACAGCTGCTGCAGATCAGGCTGTTTTCCTGTTGGCAGACTGGTATTACAGAAACGAAGAAAATCCTGTAAAAGCGCTGGCACTGGCCGAAGAACTGGTAAGGGAAAATAAAACAAGTCCTGGCAGTATCCGCACGTATAATCTTGTACAGGAAATCAAGTCGTCCCGCCTGAGTTTGCAAACCGAGCGGGTGAATACTCCGGGAGAGCCCTTCCGGGGACTGGTAGAATGGAAAAACCTGGGCAGGATTTACCTGCGGGTAGTACCGGTGGATCCGGTAAAACACGGGCATTTGCTGGAGCAATCGAACTATTTTGACAGTACGAATTGGGCACTATTGAGTAGCTCGCAATTTATGCGTGCATGGGAACAGGCGCTTCCTGAAAAGAATGATTACAAAATTCACCGGACAGAAATTAAGGTGGATGCCCTGCCGGTAGGGAGGTATTTTTTACTGGCAAGTGATCGCCCCTCCTTCTCTATGGCAGATGCCAACCTGGGAGTGGTGGAGCTGAATGTTTCCAATATCAGTTTTATTCATTCTGGTTCCGATTATTTTTTCTTGCATCGGAATACCGGACAGCCACTACCAAAAGCAACGGTGGAACTGTATCAACGAATTTATGACCCCGTTTCAAGGAGCTATCGTCGGATGAAAAAGGAAACACTGACAGCAAACGATAGAGGGTATCTCTACATCGACAAAATTGGTGATACTGAATACGGGAGTTTTTCATTGGAAGTACTGCATGGAAACGACAGTCTCCGGATTGATGAGCAGGAATATATTTACTCCTATTCACAGCGGGAAGAGGACACAACAGATGAGGCTTATGAAAAAAAGAACGCAAGAGTGCATTGGTTTTTGGATCGGGGGATATATCGTCCGGGACAACTGCTATACTTTAAAGCAGTACTGACAAGCAAGGATAAGGAAACCGGTTTGCCCCGGTTATTGACCGGCAAAAAAACCAATCTTCAGTTGTTCGATGCAAACGGAGAGAAAGTGGATTCTTTGTTGTTAACCAGCAATGAATATGGATCTGTTGCCGGAAAATTCAATTTACCATCAACCGGACTAACCGGACAGTTTACAATTGAATCCAAAGAATATGGTTCTTCCACTTACTTTAATGTGGAAGAATACAAACGTCCACGCTTTGAAGTAAGCCTGGATAAGCTGAAAACCACTGTTCGTTTAGGCGATACCGTTACTATAAAGGGAAAAGCTATTGCGTATGCGGGCAATGCGATTTCCAATGCAACCGGCACTTACAGAGTTACCAGGGGTGCCCGATTTCCGTATCCCTGGAAGATGGCAGCCTATGGATTCAGACCGGGGTACAGAACTGCCGAAATCGCGCATGGTAGTCTGACAACTGCAGCAGATGGAAGTTTCAGCATTTCTTTTCCGGCCATACCCGATGGAAACATTGAACCAAAAACGGATCCGGTATTTGATTATACCATCCATATTGATATCACTGATTTGAATGGTGAAACCCGTTCGGCCAGTAGTTCGGTGCCGGTATCGTATAAATCATTGCAACTGAGTGTACGTGCGGAGCAGCAGAAAATGCCAACTACTGATTTTACAGTTATCCTGGTCAGCAGCACCAACCTCGTGGGAGAACCGCAAACTACAAAAGTTAATGTGGAGATCGTACCGTTAAAGAGTCCGGGTAAACTGCTACGCTCCCGCTATTGGGAAGCTCCGGATACCTTTGTGCTAACAGAGCAGGAGTTTCGTCGTTACTTCCCGAATGATTTGTATAAAAACGAAGATGATCCCGAAACCTGGTCGGAGGGAAAAGCAGTTTGGAGTAAATCCATACAAAGTGACTCCACCGGCCTTGTAAAACTGGATAGAAAAAAATGGGCTCCGGGCTGGTACCGCCTGATCGCTAAAGCGGTAGATCCGAATGGAGAAATGATAGAGAGCAAGTCTGTTGTATTCTTATCAGATCCAACAGGAAAAACGGTTGCGGAAACGGGATACCTGAGCGCCAGCCAGGGCAAACGCAGTCTGAAACCCGGAGAAAAAACCAGTATCGAGCTGGCTACTGAAGCAACTGACCTGTTTGTTATTGAACGGAAAATAAATTGGGCGGCACAATCCAAAGAAATCAAACTGCCCTTCTCTCAAAAGTTTCGCATGTTCGGAATGGGTAAAGAGCGGGTACAGATTCCCGTTATAGCAACCGACGCAGACAAAGGTGGCATTGAAGTACAGCATGTATTTGTCAAGCACAACAGGGTGTACAGTTATGATAGTTATTTCTCCGTACCACTGGAGGAGAAGGACTTGAAGATACAGTTGAAAACCTTCCGCGATAAACTGGAACCCGGTGGAAAAGAAAAATGGACGGTTGCTATTTCAGGAGAAGAAGCAGAAAAATTCGGCATGGAATTACTGACCTCGATGTACGATGCTTCCCTGGATCAGTTTGCAGCTAATATCTGGAACAAGCCGGCAGTATGGCCCAGTTTGAATCATATGGGCAACTGGAATGGAAGCAGCAATTTTGTTGCAGAGGGAAGTTCGGAACACCAGGTTGCATTGCCCGGGAAAGCGGAGGATTGGAAGAGGGAGGAGGAACTACTTGGGTTTGAAGAATTGCAAGGGAGAAGAAGAAGAATGATGGCAGCATCAATGTTTGAAAGAGAATCAGATTCAGCGAAACCTGATGAGCTAGGTGAAGAAGAAAATCTGGTACTGGATACTATTGCAAATGTTGGGTATATTGTCCAGTCGGGTGTCAAGGATGAAGGAATAGTTAGGGCTGTATCGCTTAAGGCCACTACCCCAAAAATTATTGAAGATGACCTTGCAATATCTCCTCCCCCCCCTCCACCACCGGCCATCCGATCAAATTTTGCGGAAACGGCTTTCTTCTTCCCGCAATTAAGCGCTGATTCGAACGGGCATTTCAGCTTCAGTTTTACTATGCCCGAATCAGTAACGAGCTGGAACTGGCAACTCTTTGCACATACCAAATCCCTGGCCATGGGTTACCTGCAACAAACTATTGTTACGCAGAAAGACCTGATGGTACAACCCAATATGCCACGCTTTTTACGGGAAGGGGATAAAATGGAGATTACCACCAAAGTGGTGAACCTGACCGACAAAGAAGTAACCGGGCAAGCAGAATTGCAATTAATCGATGCTACCACCAATCAACCGGTGGATGGCTGGTTCCATAATTTCTTTCCCAATCAATATTTCACCGTTGGACCAAAATCCAGTGAGCTGGTAAAGTTCCCGATGGAAGTGCCTTACCAGTTCGACCGGGCCCTGACCTGGAAGATCATTGCAAGAGTGGGCGATAAAACAGATGGCGAATCCGCTACACTACCGGTATTGAGTAACCGTCAACTGGTAACGGAGGCGATTCCTTTCTTTATCAATGGAGCTGCCACGAAAGAAATTCCGCTGACCAACCTACTTAACAGCAAGGACAGCGAAACCCTGAGCAATCAATCACTCACGGTTGAATTTTCGGCTAACCCTGCCTGGTATGCTATTCAGTCGCTCCCTTACCTGGCTGATTATCCCTATGAATGTTCCGAGCAAACTTTCAATCGATTATACGGCTACCTGATCGCTGATCATTTGCTGAAATCCGCTCCACGCATCAAACAGGTGTTGCTTGAATGGCAACAGAAAGATACCAGTGCCCTGCTGAGTAATCTACAGAAAAACCAGCAGCTCAAACAAGTACTGCTGGAAGAAACACCCTGGGTGTTGGAAGCGAAAACGGAAGCGGAACAAAAGAAACGGTTGCTGTTATTATTTGATGCCGTTCGACTCAGCAATGAATCCTCTAAGATGTTTGCCAAACTGAAAGAAATGCAGCTTGGAAATGGTGGACTTAGCTGGTTCACCGGCGGACCGGATGACCGTTATATTACGCAGTATATCCTAACGGGTATCGGGCACCTGCAAAAGCTGGGAATAATCAGTGCAGACTATGGGCTGTTTGCTCCAATCGTAAGCGCGGCTCTGAGTTATGCGGACCAGCGCCTGCTGGAAGATTATAACAAACGGGATAAAGGACAAAAAGAACCTGTTTATTTGAACACCTATGCGGTACAATATCATTACATGCGGAGCTTTTACACCAGTATTGGTTTATCCGGCCAATACATGGTAGCAGCTAACCATTACCGTAAGGAAATGCAATCCCTTTGGACAAAAGGCAATCTCTTTACAAAAGCAATGATTGCACTGGCACTGCATCGTACGGGGGATAAACAAACGGCCAGCAATATCCTGAAATCATTGCAACAGACAGCGATAAAATCGGAAGATAAGGGGATGTA
>JAGKTB010000371.1:0-3432 GCA_018993145.1 Flavihumibacter sp. | reverse complement strand
TATAAGCCCCCTCAATCTGGTTTCCCAGTCCGTGTTCTTTCGGCTTGGGACGAACATAGATATAAGGCAGCTTCAATTGATCTGCTGCCATCGCACCCCAGGCAATTCCTGCTGTTGCCACGCCTGCCAGCATATCCGCATCCGGATAACGTTCGAATATCAGGTTGCACATTTCAGACTTGATAAAATCCCGGATATAAGGAAATGACAATACCTTCCTGTTATCGCAGTAAATCGGGCTTTTCCAACCGCTTGCCCAGGTAAAGGGCTGCTCCGGACTCAATCGAACGGCATTCGTCTGTAACAATTTCTCGGCTATCGCCTTTTCATTTGATTTCATGTCAACTATTTAGGTGTCAGTCAGGCTTGGTTCAATGATCTGATTATATTTGGACGAGCTAAACCTGCCTGACCTGTAAAGTTATGTACATCAAAATCTATTTCGGGAATAAACCTGTTTTTTTGTGTGATTCGATAAGCGCTGAGCTGGAGCCCCTGTTGCACCGGGATGATGTTATTTTTCTCGAAGAAAACAGTACCCCGGCGATAAGATCCCTGATTCATGAAATTGAATTGCCGAAATTTCAGGCAGGTATCCTGCTGCACTCCGACCTTGCTTCCCTCCAACATACATTCTGGAAAAAATTTACCGTACTAAAAGCCGGAGGGGGTGCCGTTTGGAACGATCAGAAGGAGTTGCTCTTTATTTTTCGTCGGGGTAAATGGGATTTGCCCAAAGGAAAATTAGACGATGGAGAAACCATTGAGGAATGCGCTGTCAGGGAAGTAGAAGAGGAAACCGGCATAAAAGCGCCCCACCTGATTCGCCATCTGGTTACCACTTATCATACCTACCATGAAAGTGGCAAACATATATTGAAAGAGTCCTATTGGTTTGAAATGAAAGCAGGAGGACAACAACAACTGATCCCGCAACAGGAAGAACAGATCACCGAAATCAATTGGTTGGCGACTGATCAGTGGGACAAGGTCAAAGAAAACAGCTTCCCTTCCATCTTGGATGTGCTTGAAAAACTCAACCTGTGATTTTCCGGATCGCAACCGTCAGGCGGCTGATGCATACCAATTTGCCTCGCTCGTCTTCAATCCGGATTTCCCATACCTGTGTGGTTGCACCCCTATGAACCGGCCGGGTTGTGCCAATTACAAACCCATCGCGAACGGATCGTATATGATTTGCATTGATTTCCATTCCCACCGCTATATAACGGGTAGGATCAACTGATAATGCAGCTCCTACACTGCCCAGGGTTTCCGCCAGTGCAACAGAGGCACCGCCATGCAATAACCCATATGGCTGTTTGGTTCGATGGTCAACAGGCATCCGCGCTTTAATGAAGTCCTCCCCAAGTTCCAGCCACTCAATACCCAAGTGTTCACCCATCGTACCCTGGCCAAGCGGCAACAAATCAGCCAGGCGCAATTCAGGTTTAAACCATATAACAGGCATGCTCAACTGTTTTGTTGTAAGCTATTAAATACTGCAGCTGGTATAAAGGGAGAGGCATCGCCGTTGTTACGGATGATATCCCGCACAATGGTAGAAGCTACCGATGTATATTTAGGTTCTCCCGTTAGAAAAATGGTTTCAATATTTTTATCCAGGGTACGATTCGCGTCTGCGATTGTTTTTTCATATTCAAAATCGCTTACATATCGTATACCTCTTAATATAAAGTTGGCACCGATCTCCTGGCAAAACTTTACGGTTAGGCCCTCGTAAGAAGCACCCTCCACCTTGGGTTCATGCTTGAAAATCTCTTTAATCCACAAAAGTCTTTGCTCCGCTGAAAACATTGGCGCTTTGGCAGCATTCAGGCCCACACCAATAATGATTTTATCAAATAACGGCAAGGCTCTCGTTACAATATCCACATGGCCCAGTGTAATGGGATCAAATGTCCCGGGAAAGAGGCAGATCTTCATGGTGATTAATTGTTTTGTGATTCTCCCCTTCCAGCGAGCAGGTAGAGTACAGCCATCCGAACGGCTACTCCATTTTCCACCTGTTGCAGAATGATGGATTGTTTACTGTCCGCCACATCACTGTCCAGTTCAACACCTCTGTTTATAGGTCCGGGATGCATAACGATTATCTCTTTATCCAATCGGTCCAAGAGTGATTTTTTTACTCCATAAGCCAGGTTGTATTCCCGAAGTGAACTGAACAATACCTGGTTCTGCCGCTCTAACTGGATGCGCAATACATTGGCAACATCGCACCATTCCAATGCCTTTTGTAGGTTATATTCCACTCTAACATCAAAGGCTTCTTTCATATAGGTGGGAATCAGGGTGGGCGGACCGGCAACCATTACTTCCGCACCCATTTTTTTCAATAGATATAAATTGCTGAGGGCCACTCTGGAATGCATAATATCACCGATGATGGCAATTTTTTTACCCTCGAGGGTCCCCAGTTTTTCCCGAATGGAAAAAGCATCCAGCAATGCCTGTGTCGGATGTTCGTTGATACCATCCCCTGCATTCACAATAGCAGCAGGAATATGTTTGGCCAGGAAATGGGGTGCTCCGCTGGCACTGTGCCGCATCACCACCATATCCACTTTCATACTCAGGATATTGTTCACCGTATCCAGCAGGGTCTCCCCTTTGGAAACTGAAGAACCACTCGCTGAAAAATTAATGGTATCCGCGCTCAGGCGCTTTTCGGCTAACTCGAATGAGATTCTCGTACGCGTAGAGTTTTCATAAAAAAGGTTAACAATCGTTACATCGCGCAACGAGGGAACTTTTTTGATAGGTCTCTGTAAAACTTCCTTGAATTGGGTGGCCGTGTCTAAAATCAGTTGTATGTCCCGTGGAACCAGCTCTCTAATGCCCAGCAGATGTTTTGTACTTAGTTGCATTAGGGTGCAAAGTTAATTGTTAGAGTAATACCACTTCATCCTTTCCTTCATTTTCCTTCCAGCCTACTTTCACCCGTTCGGTAATGATGGAGTCTATGGATTTGCCTACATAATCAGGCTGGATGGGCAACTCGCGACTAAACCTCCGATCGATCAAAACACAGAGTTCCACTTTGGCCGGGCGACCGAAATCCAGGAGCGCATCAAGGGCGGCACGGATCGTACGGCCAGTATACAATACATCATCCACCAGGATCACCTGTTTATCTTCAATGGAAAAAGGAATATCCGTTTCATTAGCAAGGCGTAATTCATTGCGAACATCATCCCGGTAAAAAGTTATATCCAGGATTCCATAAGAAACAGAGGAAGCAGGTGAAATCAATCGGATTTCCCGAATGATCCGGTCGCTTAACCATTTACCCCTGGGTTGTATCCCAATGATACAGGCTTTGCTCAAATCCGGACAGTTCTCCAAAATCTGATGACTCAGTCTTTTTACCGTTAAATGGATCTGCTCTTCACTGAGTATGGTTTTCAC
>JAGKTB010000370.1:0-4136 GCA_018993145.1 Flavihumibacter sp. | reverse complement strand
GCGATTGCCGGATGCTGTTCGATAAATTAAAATATTGTTCACCGATATAGGTCCATTCTCCCCTCACCCGAATACCCATATGTGCTTTTGGAAATACGATCCGCTCATACTGAACAGCCAGCATAGAAGTAACAGCCGGCGTAAAGATCTGGCGTCTGCCACTCAGGTCCACTTCATCGCCATTGCTGGAAACCTTGAGCGAGCTGTATTTCGCACGGGTGGTTCCGAAATTGTAATCAACTTGCAGTCCTTTAAGTGGCTTGGAAGAAAGTTCGAATTCAAAACCGCGACTTACCAATTTGCCGGTATTCCGGGTGATGGTAATTGCATCAGGAAGCACCAGGGTTGGAACCTGGGCATCCGTTAATTCGGTATAGAATACTGTAATACCTAAGCGCAGTTTGCGATTCCATAATTCCTGCCGGAAACCCAATTCCAGGTTCGAGCTGTATTCAGGTTTGTAGGAAAACAAGGGAGGCTGGGAGGGATCCGATCCCAGGCTGGTTAAGCCACCGGTTCTGAACCCACGGGTGAAATTGGCAAAAAGCCTTCCCTGTTCATTCACTTCATAACTAATACCCACTTTGGGAGAAACCGCAGAGAAGCCGGCCTTCGCAGATGTGTCCGGACGGGTCACCATTGGATCAGCACCTTCCGGCTGGAACTCTCCCAGTACATTCAGCTTCTTGGATTCATAATCATAACGCAATCCTGCCAGCACATTCCACCTTTCTGATATCGCATATTCCAGCTGACCAAAGAATGCCAACCCGCGGTTGCTTGCTTTGGATGTAGTTATGGACGAGAAATTGGTCATGGGCGCCCCGATCAGCCCGGCATCTTCTCCAAAATAAGTAGCCTGTTTTACCGGCGCCTGCTGGGAAAACAGGTAGGCTCCTGCAGTCCAGTTCAATCGGGATGCAGCAGGTGTATTAGTTAACCTGAACTCCTGGGTCCACACGCTAACCTTGTTATATGCTTTGCCATAATCATTGATGATGGAAACCGCATCCAGGGGAGAAAAATCACCATCCAGCGGAGAATTATAGTACCGATAGTTTTTCTGAAAGGCAGTTTGTGAACTGAATAACAGTTTATCAGAACGATGTTGCACAGCCAGGCTCGCATTCTGGGTATTATCAATCATTTTACCCACCGCATTCTGGCTTAGTTTATAAGGTTCTTCCAATGCCGTTTCCACCCCGTTTACGAGGGGGAAAGCTCCCCAGTTGCGGTTATTCTGATGTTTAAAATTCGCAGTAACAGACCAATGCTGATTCACGCGGTATTTGAGAAAATAATTTCCGCTGATAGTTTGCTGTTCATCAAAACTTTTGTTGTTGAACTCGTTGGTATAATACCCATCCCTACCCTGGATCAAAGCAGTTGCTCCAAAATACAAACGATCTTTGACAACCGGTGTCTGAACACCTGCCGTATACCTGAACTGATCATAATTGCCATTGGTCAGTTCAACGAAAGCCCTTGTTTTATTGGAAGGTTGTTTTGTAATGATATTGATTACACCGCCCATGGCATTACGACCGTACAACGTTCCCTGCGGCCCACGCAACACTTCAATTCGCTCCACGTCATTGAGCTGGGGGATATAAGTATCCAGGCTGAACTGATTGACGCCATCCACGTACACTGCTACAGCAGGATCATAGGATGTTGTGGTGATTCCACGTATGCCCACTACATTTCTTTCATCACCGGAATGCCCCGCAAAATAATTGGGTATAATACCCGTGAGCTCCCTCGTATTCCATAACCGATACTGATTGATTTCTTTCGCAGATAAAGAGCTGATGCTATACGGAATAGTAGTCAGTCGCTGCTCCTTTTTCTCAGCACTCACAATCACTTCATCCAGTTGCTCAACCGATTCTGTTAACTGAATAGTCAGGTCTGTAACTGCTTGTTTTACTTGTACTTCTTTGGTTGCGATAGCATATCCAATAGCGGTAACTTCCAACAGGTAGTTGCCTGGCGCTAATTGCCGGAACTCAAACTGGCCGGAGGCATCAGTACTTTGGATTTCATCACTATTCAATAACCGAACAGTTGCCCTGGCAATAGTTCGGTTATTGATATCAGTTATACGTCCGCTCAATGTAAAAGACTGTTGAGCCTGAACAATTGAAGCAAATAATAGGAATGTGGATAAAATCAAAAAGCCAACTCGTTTCATATCGTATCGGATCAAATAATTAATTACCTGTTAATGTCAATCCCTGCAAAGCCAGGGTTGTAAAGCTGCCTTCTCCGGAAGGCTTGCTCACTATGTAAAGTTTATGAATTTTTCCATCAGTTACTGGTTCCAGTTTTCCTGAAAGCATAGTACCGCCAAAACTTCCTGGTTTTACAGCCGGATGACCTGTGGTTCCAAGCTGTATTGTTCCCAGTAATTTACCATCCGGTGCATCCAGCCTTACTTCAAAACCAATCGCCTGCTTCGGTGTTTCCTGCCAGCCTGCTGTAAGCTGTATACCTTTCACTCCTGTCAGATCAATATCAGGAATTGCAAAATGACCAACACCATTCGGAACAATCATCAGCGTCATTCCATTATAATTCATAACCGAATAATCCTTCATATCAGCAGCTTCTGCAAAATTCAGTATAGGATGCCTGAGTGCTGCCTGTGCAGAGGAAGAAAGCGAACGCAAACCAGGTCCGCCTTTATCTGAATATGTGGCAGAGATTACCAAAGCTCCGTTTGGTTTCACCGGCTTTCCTAATGTCGGCTGCAGGCTTCCGGAAACCGGAAGGGATTTCTGTTTGTTTCCGGCATTCAGGGATTGAATCCAGTTTACAATTTTAGCCGCATCTCCGGGCTTCAGATCCGGATGCGCAGGCATTGCTACCTCTCCCCATACGCCTGCGCCACCTTTGATCATCTTGTTGATCAGGTAACTGGCGGCATCCGCCTGGCCAGCATATTTTTTAGCTACTTCAAAATAAGCCGGACCAATCGACTTTTCATTTTCCTTGTGACAGGATTTACAATCCAGCGACTGAATCAGGCTCTTACCAATGATTACATCTGAAACAACCTGGTGACCAAGATTAGCGCCAGCCTTATCAAAACCTTCCACGTAATCTGCAGATATGTATAAGTCTGTTAGATCTTTACCTGCATTCGGATCGTCCGCATCCTTCACCTGCACTTCATACTGCACAGGAATACCAGGAAAATAAAAGCGCTGATTACCCTTAAGCATCACTGTTACCTCAGGTGCAATGTTGCCCGCATAGAGGGCCGCACCGGCTGATTTGCTGCTTGCTTTTGAAGGATCGCTCACTTCTACTGTTATTTCATAGTCGCCTGCTTTTTCATATGTATGCGTTATAGCAGGCTCTGTTGTTTCCTTGATTACGCCATTGCCCAAATTCCATTTGTAGCTCATTTTATCTTTCTCGGGATCTTTCGCCTCCACATTAGCCGTTACCGTAAGAGGAAGTTTACCAGAGGTTTTATCAAGTGTAACAGTTCCCACTTTGGGGGCGCGATTGCCACCATTGTAGTCGATCCTGCCAAGTCCGGCATCCGGATTCTTACTGAACCAGCCACTTCCATATTCAATGAAATAGAGTTTGCCATCCGGACCTACTTCCATATCGATCATGCTGTTGAACCGGATATTGGAGAGAAAAGGTTCCATCTTATCAAAATCGCCATTGGGCAACATGGTTACCGCTTTTACCCAACCCCTGATCCAGTCGTAGATAATGAGTTTACCATTATAATAATCGGGCAACCGGGTTTCAGCAGGAAAACGATCCGTATAATATACGGGGCCTGCCATTGCATTTCTTCCGCCTGTCATCACCTGCGGGAACTCCGCAGATGGACCATAAGGATACCAGATAAAAGCCGACTGAGGAACCGGCAGTTCTCTAACACCTGTATTATTGCGGGAGTTGTTTAACGGCTTATTTACATCAAACTTTGCACCGGTAGTTCCCGTACCATAATCATACTCATAATAGGGTTTGTTATCGGCAATAAAGAAAGGCCATCCGAAATGACCGGCTTTCCTGGCCTGGTTTACTTCATCATATCCTCTTGGACCACGGGTATCGAAACTGTCCACCCCAGCATCCGGCCCCACTTCACCCCAGTATAGATA
>JAGKTB010000369.1:0-3596 GCA_018993145.1 Flavihumibacter sp. | reverse complement strand
CCTTATACACAGGGAATGATGACAATATCATTGCTGATCTGATTACTCCGTTCCGGTTTAATATTAATGGCCAATGGGTGGAGAAAAACTTTGCAGGGGGGCTGTTGGGGCAATGGGCGATCTGGACCAGTAAAGCAGTTGAATTGTTGGAACGCATCAAGGTTGTTCGGACAGGTAATTCACTGAATCGGGCAGACTTACTGGCGGAAGGTGTACACCTGACGGATGTAAATGCCTCCATTTTTGATCCGGCACATGATTTTCATGGTTGTATTCCCGGCATTCATGAAGTGTTGAGAAGGCAGGGACTTCTAAAGGGAACCTGGTGTCTCAATGAAAAAGAGCATTTATCAGAAGGACAGGCAGATGAAATCACCAGGGTGTATACATCCTATCCGCACATGAACGATGATGCCTTTGTAACTGAATTTTTATCTCAACAGTCCGATTTGTTATCCTAACATGAAATCATCCATTCACTGGATAATCATTTTATTCATTGCCTGCACGCAAACAGTGAAAGGGCAATCTGCATACACCAACCTTGGTCCTCAGCTCCGTGCTGCCATGATCCAGGGCAGTATATTTTTAACGGATACGAATAAACGAAACTGGATTTATACGGTGGTTCGCGGTGAGCCTGCTCATTTACTTGGATATGATGCTGCTTCAGGAAATCTCGTAGTTGATCAGCCTTTGCCTGGTGCCGATGGCGCCTGGGATATGGCCTGGTCGGAGGATGGCTGGTTGTATGTGCCAGGTGCAAGTGGTTACCTGTTCCGGCATAGACCTGGTACACAGGAAGTAGAGAACCTGGGACTTGTATTGCCCGGTCAAACCTATGTATGGAGTCTGACAACCGGTAAGAAGGGAGAATTGTATGGTGCTACCTATCCGGGTTGTCGTGTGTTTCGGTACCATCCGAATGAGGGGTTTACAGATCTTGGAAATGGGCCATTGATTGAAGGGGAGAACTATGTAAGAAGTCTGGCATTTAATAAGAAGACCGATAAACTTTACGCAGGAGTAGGCTCCCATGCGCACCTGGTTGAAATTGATACCAGGACTGGAACAAAAAGGGAACTTCTTCCTGAACAATACAAGGAGAAAGAGTTTGTGTATGGATTGGAAATCGTTTACCAGGAAAAGGGTCCGGATTATCTGCTCGCGCTGGTGACAAGCGGACAATTGACACTGGTAATCAATCTGAATACCATGCAGGTGGAAAGAGAATTGCAGGGAATCGATATGAAAACAATTGTACAGGAACCTGGTAGTGCTGTCATCTATTTCACGATGAAATCAAGACTCTATCAATTGGATCTGTCAAAAAAAGAAAGCTCACCCCAACCCGTAACCGAAACAAGAGGAACTGCCAATGCGTTTCGCTGGGATGGCAAAAGAAAACTGAGCCTGTTGACATCGAATGCTGTATACCAACAGGTTGCTGTAAAAAATAAAAAATCCACAACTCAAAAGCTGGATGTACCGGGACAACCGATACCCATTCAATCTATAATGAAGGGTCCGGATGGCCGCATCTGGATGGGAGGTTATCTGACAGGAGGACATGCAGCGTATGATCCTGTCACTGGTGTAACAACTCCATACAAAGGACTGGAACAAACAGAAGGAATGGCTTATTCTGGCGATACCATTTTCATGGGTATTTATCCGCATGGACATTATTATTACTACAACACCAAATTACCCTGGGACCCCAAACAGGGGAACCCCAAACACCTGGGCCAGGTACCTGGTCAAAGTCGCGGTTTTGCAGTACTGCCCTTAACTGAGCGTAAGAAAGTGCTGTTTGGAACAGTACCGGATTACGGGCAGTTGGGAGGAGCGCTGGTAAGTTATGACCTGGAAAAACAACAGCTTGATGCTATTGTGAATATCATACCAGATCAATCCATTGTAAGCCTTGTATCTGTTAATGATATGGTGATTATGGGAAGTTCGATCAGTGGTGGATTAGGTGCTAAACCTACAGCCGCAGAGGCAAGGTTGGTGGGGTGGCATCCGGATACCAAACAAAAGTTATTTGATATGGTGCCTATGCCTGGAGCAATGGCAATAACAGGGCTGATGAAAATACCGGATGGAAAAATCTGGGGAGTGGCGGATGGCGTTCTCTTCATTTTTGATCCGGTCCTGAAGGGGGGGCTGCGTACCCAACGAATTCATCAAGCACCATCCCGTGGTGGTCATATCTGGAGAAGTGCTTTCCTGGTATTGCACTCGAATGGATATGTTTATGGAACAGGAGGCAACTGGTTGTTCCGGATCGACCCCAAATCATTCGAAGTAAAAATGCTGGAAGAAAATGCGAGTTTGCTGGCGATGGATGAAAAAGGCGACTTATATTTCAAACGTAATACAGAATTGTGGCGTTATAAGGTGAGTGAAAAATAACAACATGCACGAAGCAGTTTCGATTACAAGGCAACTGGTGGCGATTCCATCTGTGAATCCCATGGGTAAGGGGTTAACCGGTCCCCTGTATACCGAGCGGAATATGGCTCTGTATATCCAGGATTTTTTGGCAAACCTGGGAATTCGTGCTGAACTATTTGGTGCTGATCCGGAGCGCCCTAATCTCGTAGCGTTTATAGATGCAGGTAAGTCGCACACCATTATGCTGGAAGCGCATATGGATACGGTTTCTGAGGAGCAGATGACCATTGCGCCTTTTGATCCTGTGATTCGTGAGGGGTTGTTATATGGTCGCGGTTCCTGTGATACCAAGGCTTCCCTTGCAACCTATCTCTATGCGATCAGGCGGATTATTCAGGAGAGGAAATCGCTGCAACATAATGTTGTGCTGGCTTTCGTAAAAGATGAGGAATATTCATTTTCCGGTGCAAGAGAACTGGTGGCAAGGGGAATAAAAGCAGACTATGCAGTGGTAGGTGAACCCACGGAACTGAACCTGATTTATGCGCACAAGGGACTTTGCCGGTTTTTTATTCATACAGACGGATTGAGTTGTCATTCCAGTATGCACTGGAATGGAGAAAGTGCTATTTACAAGATGGCTTCGATTATTCAGGGTGTGGAAGCATATGCAAAAAGTCTGTCTAGGCTAACGCATCCTGTATTAGGGCAGGCGACCGCCAGTATTGGAAGGATCACAGGCGGACAAACAGTGAATACGGTACCGGCATTGTGCAGTATTGAGTTGGACAATCGCCTGCTGCCTGGTATGACGTTGCAGGATATATTAAAAGGATTGAAACCCTATTTGGGTGATCCGGCCGGCTATAGGATCGAGGAGCCTTATTTATTGGCCATGGGAGTTGAAAATGCCATCGATGCGGTACATCTCAAAGCGCTTACAGATGCCTGTGAGTTGGAGGGAATTCACCCGGAATTACAATCAGCTCATTATGCCACCGATGCTGCCATTTACCAGGAAGCTGGTATTCCTTGTGTGGTCTTTGGTCCGGGTTCCATTGCCCAGGCCCACACCGCCAATGAACACATCGACATAACCCAAATCGAAAAAGCAAGCGACATCATCTTGCGCCTCCTGACCACCTAAAGTCTGTTCCCAGTTTAAAGTTCCCTCTTCCTTTCCACCCTCTTCCTTT
>JAGKTB010000368.1:0-3898 GCA_018993145.1 Flavihumibacter sp. | reverse complement strand
TCCTTTACATATTTTTTGTTTTTAAAGCAAAAACACATCAAAATTACTAGTACAGGTCGGCAAAAATAAACCCCCCATTATCAATTGCTGAAAAGCTCATTCTCGGGGTTTTTTATTTTCATCCTTCAGACTTCATACTTCACCTTTTTTCTACTAGCTCCCTGTAGCCGCCATAAACACCACTGTGCAGATCGCGATTCGGTCCGGTTACTTCTACTTCAATATAGGAGAGTCCGCGTACTCCAATATCAATGGAAGGGGTATCGAGACTGATCATGGCGGTATCAGAGATCAGGATCACATCCGCTTTTAACAGCTCTTTGTTTTCTTTTACAAAATTGGCGAGGTTGGGGGAGCCTACTTCTTCTTCGCCTTCAATCAGAAATTTGATATTGGTAGGAAGGGTGCCGGACTGAACCATCACTTCCATTGCTTTCACATGCATATAAAACTGGCCCTTATCATCGCAGGCGCCACGTGCATAGATTTTTCCATCCTTGATAACCGGCTCAAAGGGACCGCTATGCCAAAGCTCCAGAGGATCGGGTGGCTGTACATCATAATGGCCATATACCAGGACAGTAGGTTTTGAAGGATCCGTGATGAGCTCACCATAAACTATAGGATGCCCTTTAGTCGGATAGAGCTCTGCCTTTGAAGCACCGGCTGCCAGCAAACTGGCTTTCACTGCTTCGGCGCAGGTAACCATATCTGCTTTGTTTTCTGAACGCGCACTGATACTGGGGATTCTCAACAGATCAAGCAGTTCCTGTAAAAAACGCTCTTTATGCTGGTCCTGGTAGTTTTTCCAATCTTTCATATGCTCCAATTTGCGCCACGAATTTAGGCGGTTTTGGGCAAAGCATCAGAACCCGTGGAAAGCTGGTGTTTTTGGTTGGAAAGGATATTATCCAGGGTCCACTCTACTTTTCGCTCAAAAGCATGCTTCCGGACCGGGCAATCGGTTTTGGTACAGATGGGGCAGGAAAAGTCGAGGCAGCCATCGGAATGAACAAAGAGTTCAATGCTGTCTCCCAATTCCATCCTGATTTTTTCACTGAGCGCGTCAACTTCCTTATGGGCTTCATGCACATTGAGGTACCAGGGTACTGTAAGATGACAATCCACATGCAGGATACTACCGTACTTGATCACCCGAAGATTGTGCAGATCCACCCAGTTGATCTGGCGGTGTTGGTTGAGATGGGTCACCATGGTATTTAGTAAGGCTCTGTCTGCTTCGTCCATGATGCCTGCCAGGGAGGCCCTCAAAATTTTATAACCGGTATAGATGATAAAAAAGCTGAACAATAAGGCGACAATAGTATCGAGCATCTGCCATCCCGTAATCCAGATAAGTAGTATGCCCAATAGAATACCGATGGTTGAAAACGTATCAGATTGCAAATGTTTGCCACTGGCGATTAATGCAAGGGAATTGTTTTTCTTTCCCTTTTTTATGGCGATGGCCCCCATGAGAAAATTAACTGCGCCGGCAATTGCAACCAGCACCATACCCTTATCAAGGGAGTGCAGAGATGTAGGTTCGATGAACTGCTGAATACACTCATAAATGATAAATAATCCGGCTACCAATATCAGGGTTCCTTCTACAGCCGCCGAAATAAACTCTGCTTTGCCATGGCCATAGGGGTGATCCAGGTCCCGGGGTTTAGCTGCCACATAGAGACTGTACAATCCGATGAAACCGGAAATTACATTCACGGTGCTTTCCAGTGCATCTGTGAGAATTGCCACAGAATGGGTGATATAATAGGCAGTCATTTTTAGGCCGAAGAGGATCACTGCCACCAGTACCACCCACTGCTGAATCCGGAAATTTTCTTTTTGAAGCTGCATGCTGCGGTGTTTGATTGAATTCAGTCGCGATAAAGATAGACTTATTAATTCGGGACTTTCAGGCGGTTACATTTTTTTGATCAGGAACACGGGTTAGGGAATTATATGTAATTTGTTAAACTAAATGATTGCGCCATGCCAGTTCTGAACTTTCCTTCCCTGGACAATGAAATACCTGTTGCTGCTGAGGATATTCTTTCTTTCCGCAAAAATGGACACCTGCATGTGAAAGGATTGCTGAATGCCGATGAACTCTCTGTTTACAGAACTGCTATCAATGATGCGGCCTATCGGTATAATACTGAAACAAGAGAAATGAAAGACCGGGATACCTATGGAAAGGCATTTCTCCAGATCATGAATTTGTGGGAGGTGGATGAGGCAGTTAAAAGATTTACCCTGGCAAGGAGATTTGCAAAAATGGCGGCCAATTTGTTAGGAGTAGAACGTGTTCGCATTTACCACGACCAGGCATTGTATAAAGAAGCAGGAGGCGGACATACACCCTGGCACCAGGATCAGTATTACTGGCCACTGGATACAAACAATACCATCACCATGTGGATGCCTTTGATTCCGATTTCAGAAGAGATGGGAATGCTCACTTTTGCATCTGGTTCTCATACAGCCGGCGAAGTTGAAAACCTGGCGATCTCTGATGAATCTGATAAAGTACTTCAATCTTACATCAACGAAAAGAACTATCCGGTAACCAGGCCTTCTTTCATGGAAGGGGGTGATGCCAGCTGGCATTATGGCTGGACATTACATGCTGCTCCGGGAAATAATTCTGACGCAACCCGTGAAGTAATGACCATTATTTATTTCGCTGATGGTGCTACTGTTACTGCTCCCAAAAATCAGCACCAGGAAAATGACCGCCAACGATGGTTAGGGGGTATTGAGCCTGGTGAATTAGCTGCGTCTCCTTTAAATCCTGTCATACATTAACCCCTCTATAACTAATTTGAAATGACCTTAAAACACTGGTTCAGTAGCCTGATCGGAATTGTATTTTTTTTAGTCGCAGCCGCGCAAGAGTCTTGGAAGCCGGCCGGTAGCAAAATTAAAACAGATTGGTCGGAGAAAATCGCCGTTAGTAATCCGCATGCAGAGTATCCCCGCCCTCAACTGGTTCGAAGCAACTGGACCAATTTGAATGGATTCTGGAACTATGCGCTGCAGGAGAAAACAAAAGAGGCAAAACCAGGTTCCTTTGATGGAAAAATCCTGGTACCATTTGCCATTGAATCCAGTTTGTCGGGCGTTGGTAAAACAGTTGGAAAAGACAACCTGCTGTGGTATGAGAGAAATTTTACACTGCCATCCACTTTTAAAGGAAAAAAGGTGTTGCTTCATTTTGGAGCTGTTGACTGGCAATGCGAAGTTTTTGTAAACGATGTTAGTGTTGGTACACACCAGGGTGGATACGATCCCTTTAGTTTTGATATCTCAAAAGCATTGGCAAAAAAAGGAAACCAGCGCATCCTGGTAAGGGTGTGGGATCCTACAGATGATGGTCCTCAGCCAAGAGGTAAGCAGGTGAAAGTCCCGGAAGGAATCTGGTATACACCGGTAACCGGCATCTGGCAGACGGTTTGGCTTGAGGCAGTGCCGGAAACCTATATAACAGGAACCCGGCAAACCCCTGATATTGATGCCAAACAGGTTAAGGTAGAAACTTCGGTTGCTAATGCCCGTGCCGGAGATCAGGTACTGGTTACCGCTTATGATGGTCAGACAAAACTAGCAGAACAACTCACAAATGCAGGTGGTGCTGTAACTCTTACTATAGAGAACCCACGTTTATGGTCACCCGAAAATCCGGTTCTGTATGATTTAAAGATATCACTGTTAAGAAATGGCAAGCCGGTGGATGCTGTTAGCTCTTATTTTGCCATGCGAAAAATATCCATGGAAAAAGATTCAAAGGGCATTCAACGGATGTTGCTGAACAATGAGTTTGTATTTCAATACGGGCCGCTTGACCAGGGCTGGTGGCCGGATGGCTTATACACTGCACCAACGGATGAGGCGC
>JAGKTB010000367.1:0-3786 GCA_018993145.1 Flavihumibacter sp. | reverse complement strand
CCAGGATATCACGGGTTATTTTTGAGCAAAAAATTTTCTTATCCGCCATATTGATCTCCCAACTACCTACTCTTGCTAACTTGGAGGTACTGTCTATCAGTTCCTCCAATTGTTTCATCTCAGTGATGTCCCTTCCATAAGCAAATGCCTGGTTTTCATCTCCGAATGCTTCTGAGGAACTCCAGGAAATCCACCGTTGCTCACCACTCCTGGTAACATATCGATTTACAAAATTGGTAGCCTTTTCATCAATGATTAGTGTTTCACTGAACGTCCTCAACGAATATTCCAGGTCGTCGGGATGAACAAAATAATGGAAGGGTTTGCTGGTCAATTCCTGTGCAGAGTAACCCATGATAGTACAAAATGCCGGATTCACGCGGGTGAAATATCCATCGGGAGAAATTATTGCGATGATGTCTGGTGAACTCTCAAACATCAGGCGCATTTCATCCTCCTGTTGTTTGCGCCTGATTTCAGCGCCTAATGAATGCTGGACTGCTTCAATAATTGATACAGTGAAGGCCTCTTCTCCTGTATTCCAGGTGCGGCCAAATACAACAGCACCGATTAATTGATTATTGTCTGTCAGTGGTATACCGGAAATGGATTCAATGCCCGCTGCTTCAGCTTCCTGTGCACGTACAAATTCTTTTCTTATTTGTTCTGTGCTCCAATGTTCTGGTTGCCTGGTTTGCCAGATTTTTCCAATAAAACCCTTCCCTTTTTTTATTTCTGTTACTCTTTTGTTTTCCGGATAAAAATGTGGGGCGGTTTTTGAATTCCAATGATAAGCGATTAGCCGCATTTTATCCTGGCGGCTCGAACAAAGCCAAATCTCCGATAACTCAAAGTATCCTAATTGTGCCAGATAATCCACTACCTGTTGAAGGATATCATTAAGCGGTTTTGTGGATCTGAATAATTGGGTGATATTTTGTTCCAGTTGTTTTCGGTTCCGTGCAAGTTTGGCGTCCGAAATATCTCTAACAGTGCCGATCATGCGAATTGGCTTTCCTTTCTTATCACGTATCAGATAGGCAATTTCCTCTACGTAGGCATAACTTCCATCCGCTTTTCTGAACCGGAATTCATTTGTCCAGCTGTTCTGGAATGGATCGATCCAAAAGTTATTCCATCGTTGTTCATGTTTTATCACATCCTGGTGATGTGTTAGGGCAATCCAGTTCGATAAGCGGAATAGTTCACCTGTTTCGGGATAGCCAAACAAACGGTTAAAGCCATCGCCCCAGTAAAATATATCCTGTTGAATGTCCCAGTCGTACAAGGCATCTTTGCTGGCTTTGGAAATCAGCTGGTATCTTTCATTGCTTAATTGCAATTCCTGTTGTGCCTGAACCAGTTGGGTTATGTCCATACTGGTTACAACTATGGCTTTACCAGGATCGGTCTCTAGCAGATTGGTACCTACGCTTTGCAGCCAGCACCAGCTATGATCTTTTTTAAGGAAACGAAAAGGTGGTGCAAAAACGCTTACTTCCTGTTGGAGGCGCTGGAAATTCTCTTTTACTATTTTACGGTCTTCCGGATGTACCAGTTCAAACACATTGGTACCAATGACATCCGTAGTCTTGTAGCCCATGATCTCCGTAAATTGATTCGAAACACTCAGGTAATTCCCTTCCTTGTTTAGTATTACACAGATATCACCTGCATCTTCAATCAGCGGTTTGTTCTCAAATTGAACGGTTGTCTGGTCAGGGATTTGCAGCACAGCCAGAATGAATGGTTCTGCCGACTCTTTAAGGACGGTAAATTCAATTTGCAGTTCCAGTTCTCCTGATGACCCGGGTAAATGTATCGTTTGATTTCCTTTTATTGGATTATCCGGACTCACCTTATGAGTTGCCGCCAATAACTTAAGGCAATAACCTGAAAGGTCCGGGTTATCGGTAAAAATCCTGTCTTTGTAGGGAAGCTGGTTAAATGCGTTGTTGCTGTAATGGATAAACAGGTTTCCCTCCTCCGGGATATGCAATACCACGGCGGGTTTTGGTATTTCATTAAGGATGGTTTTAAACATTACAGTGCAATGTACAATTTGAGTTTTAAAGCACATAGTGCTCTCAGGCTTTATGGAAATATTCCCAAACCAGTTTTGCCCTTGCTCCGCCGATTTCCTGGCCTAGTTCTTCCAGGCTTTGGTTTCTTATATTGGAGATGCTTCTGAATTTACGCAGTAGCTGGGTTGCGGTTGTCTTTCCAATGCCAGGAATACCTTCCAATTCGTTTTTAAACGTGCCTTTACTGCGCTGATTCCGATGAAACGTGATCCCAAACCGATGCACCTCGTCCCGGATGCGGCGGATCAGTTTGAGCGATTCGCTGTTGTATGGTAACCGGACTGACTCCGAATCACCCGGAAAAAATAGTTCTTCCTCGTTTTTTGCCAGTCCCACCAGGGTCATACTACCAGTCAGATCCAGTTCCCGAATCGCTTCCATTGCTGCTCCTAATTGGCCTTTTCCTCCATCAATGATAACCAGTTGCGGAAGCGGGCTTTGTTCGTCTTTCAGACGTTTGTAACGCCTGGTTACCACTTCCTTCATAGTGGCAAAATCATTGATTCCTTCCACCGTTTTTACATTGAAGTGACGGTAATCTTTTTTACTGGCCACTCCTTCTTTGAAACAAACCATCGCACTTACGGGAAATGCCCCCTGGAAATTCGAGTTATCAAAACATTCGATATGCACGGGTAGTTCGGGAAGCTGCAAATCTTCCATCAACTGAAACAGCACCTGTTTTTTTTCTTCTTCGGATTTTCCTTCCAGGTGGAGTGTTTTTTTACGGCGAATTTCATCCTGGAAATAATTCACATTCTTGAGGGATAGCTCCAGCAGCTTTCTTTTATCACCACCTTTAGGAACAGTAATCAGGAATTCTTTCTCGTCTATGGTTTCCTCCTGCCAGCCAGGTAATTCAAAGGGGACAATAATTTCTGTTGCCAGACTGTTGAAAGATGCCCGTAATTGACCAATGGCATAAAGCAGTACTTCTTCCTGGTTTTCATCCAGGTGAGTTTCCAACTGTATAGTGTGGGTTTGTACGATAGTACCATGCTGTACCATCAGATAATTTACATAGGCCGTGTCACCATCCTTGAGTATGGAAAATACATCCAGGTTGCCGAGATGTTTGCTAACAATGACGGATCTTGCCTGGTATTGTTCCAGATAATCCAGTTTGCGTCGCATCATCTCCGCTTTTTCAAACTGAAGTGCTGCTGCGTAGCCCTGCATTTCCTGTTTGAATTGTTGCATAACCGGGCCCAGATTGCCTTTCATCAGATTCCGCAATTGAAGCAACCCTTCCCGATATTCCTCTTCCGATTGCAGTCCCTCGCAGGGCCCTTTGCAGTTACCAAGATGGTATTCCAGGCAAACTTTATATTTTCCTTTCTGGATGTTGGCAGCACTGAGGTTGAGCTTGCAAGTACGAAGTGGTATGGTCAGTTTGATGAAATCCAATAGTTCCCGCACTTTTCCTACGGAAGTAAAAGGTCCGAGGTATTCAGATCCATCGTTGATCTTACGGCGGGGTTGAAATATACGTGGGGGTGGGTTTTTTTTTATTGCTATAAATAGGGATAGGTTTTTTTATTCTTTCGATCGATTTTATAGCAGATTGGGAGAGGGTCGCGTAGGGGAAGAGTGGAAAACTCGGTGGTTGTCGGTTCATTAAAAAAAAAAAAAATACACTATTAGTTCTACTCCTCCATAATCCCTACTGCATCAACATATCTTCCTTTCTAATCTTATCTCC
>JAGKTB010000366.1:0-5545 GCA_018993145.1 Flavihumibacter sp. | reverse complement strand
CAGGTAAATGGTTTTTACAATATCGTTACTTTCTTATCAGCATTTGGACTGGTGGGGCTGGCGAGAAAATGGGGTGCAAAATGGGTGCATGTCATCTGTTTATTAATGGCAAGCCTGGGATTATTTATTTTCCCCTTCATTGAACAGCCCTTCCTGCTTTTTCTTCCGATGGTTGGATTTGGAATCGCCTGGGCCAGCATGATGGGAATACCCTATGTGATGGTAGTGGGAAGTATCCCCAAGGAAAAGTATGGTGTATATATGGGCATCATCAATATGATGATTGTGATCCCGATGATCCTGCAGACTCTTAGCTTTGGATGGGTGTATGAAAATATGTTGAACAGTGCGCCAGGTAATGCCATCTTCTTTGCTGCAGGCCTGCTGTTTTTAGCCGCGATGGCCACCCTGCGGATCAAACCTCTACCCGTAACCGAAACGCCTATTCCATCACCAAGCGCCCATTAACCATGATCAATGTAGCCGAATACCAACGATCCATCGGGATCTTAAAAAAAGCATCCACACCACATGGTTTTGTTGCCAGTTTGCAGGAGCACGACAATTACCGAAGGATCTGGACCCGCGATGGCAGCATGAATTCAATGGCAGCACTGTTGAGTGGAGAAGCGGATCTGATTGAAACTGTAAAAGCCACCCTGCATACTATTTTCACACACCAGCATCCAAGTGGTTTTATGCCTTCCAATGTTAGTATTGGCGGAGGCGTAAGTTATGGCGGAACAGTTGGAAGGGCTGATAATCCAAGCTGGGCAGTGATCACTTTGTGTCAGTATACACTGCTGCAGAATGACCCTGCTTTTGCCAAACAATTTCTGCCACAGGTAGAACGCTGTTTTTCGGTTATGGATGCCTGGGAGTACAATGGCAAACACCTGTTGTATGTGCCACAGAGTGGCGATTGGGCAGATGAATACATACAACATGGATATATTCTTTTTAACCAGTTGTTGCGGATCTGGGCATTGCAACTGGCAGGACGGGTGTTTGAAAATGAAAGCTGGGTAGCCAAGGCAGCACAGATCAGGGAAGTGGTGGAGATCAATTACTGGAACCGAATGGGTGCAGGTCCTTTGTATGCCGGCAACCTGAAACACCAGATGGAACAGGCCCCCCAGGGCTTTTGGCTGATGGGCTTTAATCCCGCCAGAATATACCCGCAATTTGATTTGCAGGCCAATGCATTGGCAATGTTATTGGGACTAGGAGCTGCTGATGAAAACAAGGAAGCTTTTCAGTTTATGCAGGGAATCTACCTGCGTAAAAAAGCATTGCTGCCTTCTTTCTATCCCAGTATCGAACAGGATGATCCGGATATGCGGGAGTTGGAAAACAATTATGCCTACACCTTCCGAAACCGGCCACATGAGTTTCACAATGGTGGATTATGGCCCGTGTGGAATGGCCTGCTGGCTGCTGCAGCCGTTATCATGGAGGACGTTGAGTTTGCAGCTGCTATTACCAATGAAATTGAAAATGCCAATCAGAAAAACCAGCACCAGTACAATGAATGCCTGCAGGGCGAAACATTGGAACCTATTGGAGTTCCTTTTTGTACCTGGAGTGCAGGTGGACATGTTTTGGCTATATCCTATCTCGAAGGAAAAAGATTGATCACCTAATACCTGGTTATGAAAACAAAAAAAGTATTGGCAATCGGAGAAGCACTGATTGATGCCGTCAGTACGGAATTTGTTGAAGATCTTTCTTCAGCCCGCCAGTTGGATCTCAAGCCAGGTGGAAGTCCGGCTAATTTCTGTCGTTTCCTCCATCAGCTGGGAACTCCTGCCCTTTTACATGCAGTATTGGGAGCAGATGGACTGGGAAAAATCATTCTGAATGATCTAAGGGAAAAACAAATCGACTGCAGCCTTCTTAAAATCAGCAATGAACATGCCACCAGCATGGTAGTGGTGGGTAAAACCAAAGGAACTCCGGATTTCATCCCCTATCGTGATGCTGATATGCAGATTGGTGCGATCGCCCCCATTATGTACAAGGAAACCGACCTGGTACATACAACCGCTTTCGCCTTGAGCCGGGAGCCTGCCCAAACCAATATCCTTACGGTTTTACATCTGGCAAACAGGAATGGAAAGCAGATTAGTGTCGACTGGAATTATTCTCCCAAAATATGGGGACCTGAAAATTTCGCATCCTCTGTTTTTTCAACCTTACTCTCCTTTCAACCGCTGCTGAAATGCAGCCTGGATGATATTGAACGATTCACCAACAAAATACAAAGTATTGATTCGGCAAAAGACTTTCTGCATGAGTTACCTGCAAGGGTAACCTGCCTGACCTGCGGAAGTGAAGGAGTCTGGTTTAAGACACCGGAGCAGGACTGGCAACATCGGGCTGCAGTGCCGGTAGAAGTCAAAGACAGCACAGGCGCAGGTGATTCCTTCTGGGCTGGATTTGTACATGCATGGTTAACCGAAAACTCATTGGAAGACTGTATACAACTGGCCCTGGATACAGCTGCACGCAGGTTAAAAGGCGAACTGGATTAGAGTGGCTGTTTCAACCAGGCACTCAGTGCAAGGTAAACTCCATTAGTCCATCCAAATCCATCCTGCGCCGCGTATTCGCCGCCCCCGGCGGATTTGCTGAGATCCATTACATTGTATTTTTCCATCAGCTTACCGGTTTCCTTGTACACTTTTTCATTGAGGCCTGTCCAGCGTTGTGCAATTTCTTTTGCCAATCCGATCTGTCCGCTACGTGCGAGTCCGCGTACTGCCATCCATTGCAGGGGAGCCCAACCGTTAGGAGCATCCCACTGCTCGCCGGTTGTTTGCGTAGTAGTAACTAATCCACCTGGCTGCAATAATTGCTCCTTTACAACAGTTGCTGCCTGCCTTGCAACCACACTCAGGTAACCCTGCTTATGGGAAAAGAAAACAAAGGGAAAGAGTCCGGCTGCTGTTATTTGTCTGGTAAGTGCCTGTTTCTTGAAATTATAATCCGTATAAAATTGCTGCTCCCGGCTCCAGCAGTACTTTTCAATTGCCTGCTGCCTTTTTTCTGCAGCGGCTGTATACACCATAGAAACCGAATCCTGTCCGGCTACCTTATACGCACGAGCCAATGCATTCTCAAATCCCACCAGTAAGCTGTTCAGATCTACCGGAATAATATTGGTAGTTTCTATCGTGGAAAGTGTTTTACCATCTGCCAGCCACCTGCTGCTGAAATCCCATCCGCTGGCAGCACCTGCTCTCAAATGCGCATATACATTGACTTTAGGCCGGGTGGAACGATTGGCGGTTTCAACATCCTCGCGATAACTTTCAGGCCGGGGCGTATTGGCTTCATCCCAATAGCGGTTGAGCACAGCTTCATCCGGAAGGGAAACCACCCGTTTGAATGCCTGTCCTTTTTTTAGCGTGGCAGCCCCTTCCATCCAGTACCTGTATTCTTTTTCCAGTGCCGGCAGATACTGCAGCAGGGTTTGATCACCTTTCACTGTAGCCAATAATTCAACCATCATAAAAAAAGAAGGGAGGCTGCGATCGGCTCAGGTAATAGGTTCGGTTTCCATTGGGAATATGCCCATAGGTATTGATCAGGTAAGCAAAATTATCGATCATGTTTTCCATGATTTCAAACTCGCGGCTCTCTTTCAGACCCAGCATGGTAAAATAGGAATCCCAGTAATAGATTTCACGAAATCTGCCACCGGGCACGATATAAGGATGCGGCAGTGGTAACAGACTCGATCCTTTAACAGCAGTATCCGGTTGGCGGCGTAATACTTTCCAGAGATCCTGAATATGAGCTGTGATGGAATGTTGCGGATTGGATCGATAGGCGCTGGAGGCAGAATCAGGCAACACAAAATAATAGCGCACGAATTGAGTAAGCGAAAATTTGGTAGCCGGATTTTTTTTTGCCTCTCGGAAAGCCAGTAGTATTTCATCCGGACTCATTTTCGGAACAGCATCCACAAAGGTTTTGCCATCCGGAAAGATCCGCGCCATTTGCACTTCCGTGAACAGTTCACCATATAACTGGTCGGGTGATTTTGGAAGACTATCCTGGGCAGTAACACCCATCGACAGCAACAAACCAGTCAATATACTTGCTATAGAACGTACATGCATAAGCGTTTTTTTCTCTTATTGTACCGTATAAGTTTTTCTCTCCGGCCCTACCCCGGTGATGGTCAGTTTTTTCCAATTGGCCGGCAGCACCGACTTGATTTGCACGATACCTTTCGGAGTAATTTCAAGTCCGCCGAAACCCATCAACACACTCTGCACCACACCACCTGCACCGGTTGCAAAATAGGGATTGGTGCCACCCTTGGTTTCCGCAATCACCCGGAAAGGCGGGTTCAGGTTGGGCAGGTAGGAATCTTTGAACCAATGCGCTGCTTTCTCTTTTTCACCGAGTCGTGCATAAAGGGTAGTGAATACCGCCTGTGTCATAGCAGGCGTACCCTCGTCCGGCACACGGGTTTCGTAATATTCCAGGTCTTTTCGAATCTGTTTAGGGTCGGTAATCTCCTTCAGCGGATAAGACAGCAGGTTGACATCCGCCTGCTTTATTCCTTCCCCTTTATAAGTGGCATGTTCCTGTGTAACCCCATCAGGCATTTTCAAAATGGGGATATTATCTGCCACCATAGCCCAATCAGTATTGGGTTGGATGCCCAATAACCTTGCCGCTTCTGTTGCAAAGCGCAGATTGGCTTTTGCAGCAGCATTCGTGAAGGCGTTGTTATCTACATTTTCAGCCCATTCATCAGCAGCTACCACATTTTTGATATCATACCTGCCCGGACCATTTCGCTCCACCCTGCTGGCCCAGAAATCAGCCGTTTCAGAAAGGATGGGGTATCCTCTTTCCCGCAACCAGGTTTTATCCTGGGTAACGCAATAATAATTCCAGGCAGCCATGGCCACACAGGCCGTAATATGATGTTCAAATGGGCCACTCAGCGCCCATACAGGAGTTTCTTCTACTCCGGAATCAGCGCTCTCCCAGGGGAACATGGCACCCTTAAAGCCTTTGGAGAAAGCATTTCTGCGAGCTGCCGGTAGTCGCTGGTACCGATATTCCACCAGGCTTTTCGCAATTCCAGGTTGCAATACCAGCAAGCCCGGATACATCCAGAGTTCCGTATCCCAGAATACATGGCCATTATACCCTAGACCCGATAAACCCATCGGTGAAGGTGAATAGGCGGTTCCCTCCCTGGTAAAGGAATAGAGATGGTACAACATGCTGTGAATATCCTGTTGAGCCTGGGGATCGCCCTCGATGATAATATCCGATTTCCAGAGTTCCTTCCAGGCGGCTTCATGAAATTTCAGGAGGCGATCACGTCCTTCCAGTTTGGCATACACCGTGAGGCGTTCTGCTTCATTCAAAGGATCATCATGATGAGCAGATGTGATGGAGGAACCCGCAATCGCAAAGCGATACGCTTTATTGGCAGTGAGTTCCTTGCTGAATTTCATCAGGTGGCGATTGTTATCCCACATTTCATGAATAACGCGTGGCTCATGACCATGTT
>JAGKTB010000365.1:0-3553 GCA_018993145.1 Flavihumibacter sp. | reverse complement strand
AACTTGTAAGCATGAAATATACTGCTGTCTTATTGCTGGCACTTTGCCTCAGCGGCTCGATTGTGGCCCAAAAATCAAAATCTCTTTTTAATGGTAAAAATCTCAAAGGCTGGACCATTCACGGTACTGAAAAATGGTACGTGGAGAATGGTGAGCTGGTTTGTGAAAGTGGACCCGATAAACAATACGGATATCTGTCCACCAACAAAACCTACAAAAACTTTGAATTGACGCTTCAATTTAAACTGGAAGCCAATGGCAACAGCGGAGTTTTTATCCGCTCCGGAATTGAAGGAACCAAGATCAGTGGCTGGCAGGTGGAGGTGGCTCCCGAGGGAAAACACACCGGCGGAATCTACGAATCCTATGGCCGTGGCTGGTTGATCAAACCTAAGCCGGAAGATGAAAGTAAACTCAATCCAACAGGCTGGAATGAAATGCGCATCCTCGTACAGGGTGATCGCGTTACCAGTTTCCTGAATGGTACACAAATGGTGGATATCACCGATGCCAAAATTGGTGCAGGCAATGGTTTTATTGCCTTACAAATCCACGATGGCGGCGGCATTAAAGTGCGCTGGAAAAATATCCGAATCAAAGAACTCTAACTCAGATTATAGTAGCATGAACAAAAAAGAACAAGCTTCCCGCAGAGGGTTTCTTCGCTCTATGGCGGCTGCAACAGCCGGACTCGCAATTGGTCAAACAGCCATGGCGGCAGAAGAAAAAAAGGTTTTTATTCAATCCATTCGCAGTCGAACTGGTTTTGAAGCCAATGATCAAATCAACATTGCCCTGATTGGTGCCGGCGGTATGGGTGTGCAGGATACCATTACTGCCTTGCAGGTACCAGGTGTTAAACTGGTAGCTGTTTGTGATTTGTACGATGGTCGTTTGAAAGAAGCAAAAGAAAGATGGGGCGCAAACATCGCTACAACGCGTAGTTATAAGGAAATCCTGAATCGAAAGGATGTGGATGCCGTGATCATTGCAACGCCGGATCACTGGCACCAGCAGATCTCAATTGATAGCCTGAAAGCCGGTAAACATGTGTATTGTGAAAAACCGATGGTGCATTCCATTGGAGAGGGGCCGGCTGTAATCAAAGCACAGCAGGAGTCAGGTAAAATTTTCCAGGTTGGCAGCCAGGGAGTATCTTCCCTTGGTAATGAAAAAGCAAAAGAATTACTGAAAGATGGCGCGATTGGTGAACTCAATTATGCAGAAGGTTTCTGGGCCCGTCATTCTCCTGTGGGAGCCTGGCAATACCCGATTCCGGAGGATGCATCTCCCTCAACCGTAGATTGGGAAACCTTTATCAGCAACACCACCAAACGTCCCTTTGATAAAACACGTTTCTTCCGCTGGAGAAATTATACTGATTATGGTACCGGTATGTCGGGTGATTTATTTGTGCACCTCTTCTCCAGTTTGCATTTTATAACCGATTCATATGGTCCGAATAAAGTGTATTCTTCCGGCGGACTGCGGTACTGGAAAGATGGTCGCGAAGTGCCGGATGTTTTGTTAGGAACCTTTGATTATGGCGCTTCTAAAGCACATCCTGCTTTCAATCTATCCCTGCGTTGCAATTTCGTGGATGGAACCAGTGGAACCACCTTTTTGAAACTGGTAGGCAGTGAAGGCTCCATGGATATCACCTGGGATGATGTTACTGTTAAACGCAACAAGGAAGTATCTTCCGATGATCCTTTCTTCATTGAACAGATGCGGAAAGCCGGTAAGGAAGTGGGCGGAAGAAAACGCATTCTTCCTCCGCAGGAATTCACCTTCCGCGCAGAGAAAGGATACAAGGGCGGACCCTATGATCATTTCGCTAATTTCTTTGAAGCGATCCGCAAAAATGGCAAGGTAGTAGAAGATGCGATCTTTGGGTATCGCGCTGCTGCACCTGCTTTATTGTGTAACGACAGTTATCGCCAGGATAAAGCCATGCTCTGGAATCCGGAGAAAATGGAACTGGTGAAAAAATAATCAAGCCTGCTTCTCCAATTGCTGAAGGCATGCCCGTAAGTCCTTCGGCAATGGAGCATGCAGTTCTATCTGCTGCCCATTTTTGTCTGTGAACTGCAGCGAACTTGCATGCAGTGCCAGGCGGTTTAACAAAGGCTTTTCTTCCAGTACATCTTTTCCCAGCTTGAATTTTTTCTTGATGTTCGACAGCAGGAAGGGTTTGCCATCTCCATAATAGGGATCACATACAATCGGATGTCCAAGGTGCTGCATATGAACCCGAATCTGGTGGGTGCGACCTGTGAGAATAGTGAACTCCATCCAGGAATAGAGCGGGAATGCTTCCAGCGTTTTAAATAAAGTTATTGAAGGCTTCCCTTTTCTGACAACTGTCATTTGTCCCGGTTTGCCAGGATGCGGCCCAATCGGCACATCAATGATACCTTCTTCTTCATACACTTTGCCCAGGACCAGTCCATTGTATTTTTTTACCGTTGAGCGCTCTTCAAACTGCTTGGACAAAAACTGGTGACTGCTTTCATTTTTGGCAAACAGAATCACTCCACTGGTTTCGCGGTCTAAGCGATGTACAGTGAAGATGGTTCCATAAGCCGCTATCAACAGATCTTTCAGTGAAGGCGCAGATTGTTCCCGATCGGGTATAGAGAGTAAGCCAGCTTCTTTGTTGATTGCTACCCAGTCTTCTGTTTCCTGGATAATAGCAGATTTGATCGATTTCATCTTATTGACCGGATTTTTTGGAAGGGTAGGCTGTTTTTTTCACTGGCCTGTTTGGTTTACTGGCATCCGCCCTGGAGCTTTTTTCTCTTGCTCTGAAACCGGCGGATGCTGCTTTACTGGACGAGGATCCTTTTTCGAAAGCCGGCTCTTCTGCTTTATCTGCTTTTTTCTTCAGGTCTTTGTTGAACTGTTTCAAGGTGCGGATTTCTTTTTCTGTGAGTAACCGCAATTTTCCGCGGTTCACATTCTTCTTGGTGAGGCCTGCATAACTCACACGATCCAATCCCTTAACATCATATTTCAGGTGTTCAAAGATTCTGCGCACGATGCGGTTCCGGCCACTGTGAATTTCTATACCGATGATGGATTTATCGCGGGGATCTGCATAACCAATGGCATCGGGTTGAATGAAACCATCTTCCAACGTGATACCATGAGCGATACTTTCAAAGTCTGCTTTGCTCACCGGGCGATCCAGTTTTACCTCATAGATTTTTTTCACCTGGTTTTTCGGGTGCGATAAGGTTTGCGCTAATTCACCATCATTGGTTAGCAATAACACGCCGCTGGTGTTACGGTCCAGTCTTCCTATTGGGTATACTCTCTCGGAGGTAGCTGTTTTGATCAGGTCCAGCACGGTTTTGCGGCCTTGCGGATCTTCTGTGGTAGTGATATAATCTTTGGGTTTATTCAGCAGGATATAAACCAGGTTTTTAGTCAGGTGAATTTTTTTACCCTTGACTTTTACTTCGTCTTTTTCTGATACTTTAAATCCTGGTTCGATGATGGATTGACCATTCACGGTAACAACACCTGATTTCGCCAGTTCTGCTGCATC
>JAGKTB010000364.1:0-5167 GCA_018993145.1 Flavihumibacter sp. | reverse complement strand
AACTATCTGTCATTTTTATTCGATTCGTTTTCCTTTTGCTTAACAAACACAACGAGGTGTATGCCAACCGCCGGTATTCTGACAGATATCACGGAGATGATACAAAAGCAGGAAGCCAGTAAGGAAAAAGAACTCCTTAAAAATACATTGGCTGTTCAGGAATCAGAACGTATGGAAATTGGCATGGAGCTGCATGATAATATTACGCAGCTGCTTGCTTCCGCTAAACTGATGCTGGATACGGCGATTCGTCAAACCACGAGAAAGGATGAGCACCTGGAAAAAGCCCGGGACGATGTGTTCACAGCTATTCATGAAGCAAGGAAATTATCGCATAGCCTGGTGGTACCCGGACTCGAAACCGAATCACTCACGGATGCGGTTATGCGCTTATTGGAAAGGCTCAAAACAGATAACCGGTTGATGGTTCAATTGAAATTGGTTTCCAGGAAAAAGATCAATAGCCTGGAGCCGGGTGTGCGACTGGCACTGTATCGGATACTGCAGGAGCAGGTGAATAATATCATCAAACATGCGGAGGCCAGTTCCGTGCTGGTGGAACTGAGATATGTTTCAGATTCCATCCAACTGATTGTAGAGGATGATGGTGTTGGATTTGATCCAGATCAATATCGGCCGGGCATTGGTTTGTCCAATATCAATCGCAGGGTCAGGCACCTGGGAGGCGATTGCCGGGTACACAGCATGCCCGGAGAAGGTTGCCAGTTAAAGATTCTCATTCCACTCTAGAATTTCCAAAAAAGCGAATTCCGTTTTTTCTTAAATTCACCGAAAAGCAAGTAATGGAGGCCCAAAACCCAACAACAGCCTCCGAGACTCACCTGGCAAGGTCACTCGGACCCTTGATGCTATGGGGTCTTGGAGTTGGATATGTTATTTCTGGAATGTACTTCGGTTGGAATCTTGGATTGGCGGAAGGCGGCACACTGGGAATGGCAATCGCAACCGGTCTGATTATTCTTCTTTACATCACCTTTACTTTTTCTTATACTGAACTGGCCTGCTCCATCCCCAAAGCTGGAGGAGTTTTTGATTATGCCCACCGGGCATTGGGAAAAAAATGGGGCTTTATCGCAGGTATGGCCCAGGTGATTGAATTTGTATTTGCTCCGCCTGCAATTGCCGCAGCCATCGGGGCTTATTTTCATATTTTTCTGCCAGCTGTTCCGGTGGTGGTGATTGCCATCTTTGCCTATTTTATTTTCACTTCGCTGAATATTGTTGGAGTAAAAGCCGCTGCCAGTTTTGAATTGATCATAACCGTATTTGCGGTATTGGAGTTATTGATTTTTGCAGGTATCACACTGCCTCATTTTGAATGGAGTAACCTTGAGAAAAATGCATTGCCCCATGGTATTACGGGTATCTGGGCCTGTATTCCATTTGCCATCTGGTTTTTTCTTGGGCTTGAGGGCATTGCGAATGTGGCAGAGGAAACCATCAACCCGCAGAAGACCATCATTAAAGGGTTTGGTTCTGCCTTGCTTACCCTCATCATCCTTTGTGTATTGGTTTTTGTTTCGGGAATTGGAGTGGCGGGCTGGGAAGCCATCGTGTATGCATCACCGGGAGCGCCGCCATCTGACTCACCGCTTCCGCTGGCAATGGCTAAGGTAACCGGCGACAGTGGCTGGATTTACCATTTACTGATCACCATCGGTTTGCTAGGACTCATTGCTTCTTTTCATGGTATCATCCTGGCCGCAGGAAGGGCCAGCTTTGAATTCGGCCGGATGGGATATTTTATAAAAGCCATGGGGCGCATTCATCCTAAATTCAAAACACCGGCAACAGCTTTGCTGGTGAACATGGGTATCGGGATTCTTGCCCTGCTAACAGGTGAAACTGGTTCTATTATTACCATTGCCTGTTTTGGTGCGGTAACACTCTATATTCTTTCAATGATTACCTTGTTACGGTTACGTAAACAGGAGCCGAACCTGGAACGACCTTTTAAAGTTCCCTTTTATCCTTATTTCCCTGTGATCGCTCTGATAATTGGCATTATTTGTATGATTGCCATGATCACACTTTATCCGTTACTTAGCCTGTTCTATTTTGGAATTCTGGCTATTGCCTATGCCTGGTTTTATTTCTTCGTAAAAAATAATGCTGATGAGCAACACCCAATCGCTTCAGGAGCTGTTAACCTACCTGGAGAGCCAATCGATCACCAAGGTTAAGATCGCCGTTACGGATATGGATGGTATCCTGCGGGGTAAACTGATTAGCTGGGATAAATTCAAATCAGTTGTACAATCCGGTTTTGGATTTTGCAATGTGGTGTTTGGATGGGATTCCAGTGATGTAGCCTACGACAATGTGCAGTACACAGGATGGCACAGCGGTTATCCGGATGCACAGGCCACCATTGATATTTCCACCTTCCGCCAGATTCCCTGGGAGCAGAATGGAGCCTTCTTTCTGGCCGACTTCACCAATGAAAAGGGCTACAGCCTGGATATTTGTCCGCGTAGCCTGCTGAAAAAAATTGATGCTGAAGCGCAGGCCATGGGTTTTTATCCTTCTTTCAGCCAGGAATTTGAGTGGTTTAATTACAAACGCCCTTCCGAGATCCGGGATTTTCAATCACTTGAACCGATCACCCAGGGCATGTTCGGTTATTCCATACTGAGAGCTTCCCAGCAGTCCGATTTTTGCCAGGACCTTTTTGACCAGCTGACCAAATTTGGTGTACCCATTGAAGGCTTGCATACGGAGACGGGTCCGGGTGTTTATGAAGCAGCTGTATTGTATGGTCATATCCTGGAAGCTGCAGACAGAGCCGTGTTGTTTAAATCAGGTGTGAAAGAAATCGCGCACCGGCATGGTTACCTGGCCACTTTTATGGCTAAAGTGAGTGAAACCTTGCCAGGTTGCAGTGGCCACGTGCACCAGAGTTTGTGGACACTGGATAAATCCGAGAACCTGTTTTACAGCAGCAGTTCGGCTAACCATATCAGTGCGTTGATGGAAAGTTATATGGCGGGGCAACTTTACTGTCTCCCTTATATACTTCCTATGTTAGCACCAACGATCAACAGTTACAAGCGATTGGTAGAAGGGGCCTGGGCACCCACTACCTTAACCTGGGCAATAGATAACCGGACAACCGCACTCAGGGCTTTGCCGGGTAGTCCGTATTCAACGCGACTTGAAACCAGGGTAGTAGGTTCTGACAGCAATCCGTACCTGGCGATGGCTGCCTGCCTGGCTGCCGGTTTGTACGGAATAAAACACAAAATGAAGCTGGAGATTCCGGAGACTGTCGGTAACGGATATGCGAATAAGGTACATGGTATATTGCCATCCAACCTGTATGAAGCTACCCAGGCCATGAAAAACTCACCGGTTGCCAGGGAATTATTTGGAGATGCCTTCACTGATCATTTCACCGCATCGCGTGAGTGGGAGTGGAGAGCATTTGCCAAAGTAGTAACCAATTGGGAAACACAACGATATTTAGAAATCATATAATAGCAGTTTATGACAAGTTTTGATGTAGTACGTCAGTATAATTTTCCAACTACCATTCGTTTCGGTGCAGGAGCCTCCGAAGAATTGGGACCTCATTTGAAAGGCGCCGGATTTAGTCGCCCTTTAGTAGTTACAGACCCTACCGTGCGGGATTTACCTTTCTTTAAAAAGATCCTTGCTGATTTGGAGCGACTGGGATTAAAGCCGGATGTTTTTTCCAACATTCATAAGAACCCGGTGAAGTCGGATGTGCTGGCCGGCAAGCAGGCATTCCATGATGCCGGTGCAGATTGTATTGTTGGTATCGGTGGCGGTGCCGGTATGGATGTGGCAAGAGCTATTACATTAAGCATTCATCACCACCGCGATTTGTTTGATTACGATGACCTGATCGGTGGTGATAAATATGTAACGGAGGAAGTGCCTTATTTCGTAACGCTGCCCACCACCAGTGGAACAGGAAGTGAAGTAGGTCGCAGTGCGATTATCTCTGAAGATGATACACACCGGAAGCGCATTCTCTTTTCTCCCAAGTTGCTGGCGAAGATGGTATTTGCTGATCCGGTACTGACTATGGATCTGCCACCCTTTGTAACAGCAGCAACAGGGATGGATGCACTGACGCACAATATGGAAGCCTACATTGCAAAAGGATTTCATCCCATGTGTGAAGGCATCGCCTTGCAGGGAATGACCCTGATTAGTGAATCCATTGTGCAGGCAACAACTGCTCCGGACCTGGCATCGCGCTCCAAAATGATGATCGCATCTTTGATGGGTGCAGTTGCTTTTCAGAAAGGATTGGGCATTGTGCACTCTCTGGCTCATCCGCTTTCCTCTTTACTGGATACGCACCACGGATTGGCGAATGCAATCAATCTTCCATATGGCATGAATTTCAATGCACCTGGATTTGAACCTGCGTTCCAGCGGATGGCACAGGCTATGGGAGTAAAAGGAGAAGATTCAGCCTCACTGATTACTTACCTGTTTGATCTGAACCAACAGTTAGGACTACCCGAAAACCTGGGAGCTATCGGTGTAAAAGAAGAGCATCTTGAAACACTGGCAACATTGGCAGAGGCGGATTTCTGTCATCCCAATAATCCTAAACCTGTAACCAGGGAAGATTTCCTGGCGATCTATAAACAAGCGCTCTAAAGAAATGAAGAAGAAAATCGGGATCAGTTTCTCTCGTACCAATTTCCAGAATTACTGGGATTGGTTTACGGAAGCAGATCTTGGCGAAGACCTGGAGCTGGTATTGTTATCGTTTGAAACACCCGACCATGAGGCGGTTAAACAATGCGATGCCTATGTATTAACAGGTGGCGTAGATATTGATCCTGTTTATTACCAGGGTGCTGCGGTATATCCTAATCAGCCGGATGACTATCAACCGGATCGTGATCAGTTTGAAGCTGCTATCTACCGGCACGCCAAAGAAAAACAGGCACCGGTACTCGCAATTTGCAGGGGTATGCAATTGGTACACACCCTGGAAGGAGGTAAACTGATCCAGGACCTGGGGGCGCAGAATCGCCGGCATAAAAAAGATTCCGACGAGGCTACACAACACGCGGTACAACTGCAACCCAGAAGTCGGCTGCCAGCATGGGCAGAGGGTTCTGTTCGGCAGGGGAACACCGCGCATCACACGGCATTGGAC
>JAGKTB010000027.1:0-4698 GCA_018993145.1 Flavihumibacter sp. | reverse complement strand
TGCTTGTTGCTTTTCCATAAAAATAGGCTGCCATTACCTATTTAATTCATTAACTAATTTTTTTAGAATTTAATTTGGAATTATCTACGAAAATATCGTAGGTTTACGAAAACTTCGTAGAAATGGAAAAGTTGAGTTTACCGGAAGAACAGGCCATGCAGGTGATCTGGCAAACAGGGGAGGGCAATGTAAAAGCCTTTTTGGAGAAAATGAAAGAAGCGCCGCCTTATACCACCCTGGCATCCACGGTGAAGAACCTGGAGAAAAAAGGCTTTTTAAAAAGTCGTCTGATCGGCAATACCTATGTCTATCGGGCAGCCATAAGCGAAGAGGAGTATAAAAAGCGGTTTATGACTGATTTTATCAAAGGTTATTTTGATAATTCCTATAAGGCGATGGTAAATTTTTTTGTGGAACAGGATCAATTAAGCAAGGAAGAATTGAAAGAAATCCTGGACATGATAGAAGGCAAAAAAACAACATGATACCATGAATGACATGCTAGTATACCTGGTAAAATTTACCATCAGTTTATCGCTGGTAACGATTTTTTACCAGTTGTTCCTGCGAAAGCTGACCTTCTATAATTGGAACAGGTGGTATTTGCTGGTTTATCCCTTAAGTTGTTTTCTGCTTCCATTGCTGGATATTGGTTGGTGGCTGGAAGCTGACAGGGTCGATTTGAGCGCATTGCAGCAACTGCCGGCATTAGGTAACTGGAAGCCTTCATCCGTAGCTGCAGGTACAGGCAATTTCAATTACTGGTATTTGCTGTATGGGATTATAGTTGCCGGTTCAATAATGATGGCCTTACGAATTCTCATGCAGTACCTTTCTTATCGTCGTTTATCCAAAAGGGCGGCATTGTTGGGGGGTGAGGATATTAAATTGTATGCAGTAACGGGAAACATTATTCCGTTTTCCTTTGGACGTTCTGTTTATGTCAATCCTGCTTTGCACAGTGAAGAGGATTTAAAAGATATCATTCGTCATGAAATGGTACACGTTCGGCAGCATCATACCGCGGACATGATGTTGGCTGAACTATTGCTGGTATTGAATTGGTTTAATCCGTTTGCCTGGATACTCCGGCATGCCATCCGGCAAAACCTGGAATTCATTGCAGACCGGCAGGTACTAACCCATGGCGTTGATCGGAGGCAATATCAATACCTCCTGGTAAAAGTGGTGGGCCAGCGCAATTTCAGCATGGCCAGTCACCTCAATTTTTCAGCCTTAAAAACAAGAATTGTTATGATGAACAAAATCAGATCAGCGCGCATACACCTGGTAAAATTTGCTTTTGCGGTGCCGCTGGCCGCTATATTATTACTGGCCTTTAGAAAAAAGCAGGAGTTGAAGGAAGTTCCTGAAGCAGTCCATTCACCAGCGTTACTTCGACTGGTACAGGATGAGGTTCAAGAACAGCATACAAATCTGGAAGGTATTCCTGAAGGGTTACCGGATGAAGAAGGGCAGCGAAACGATACGGTACCTTCCTCTAAGAGGTCCTACCTGGCTGGGCCAACCGATAAAGGGTATTACATTAGAATAACCGAAAAGAACGGGATTGGAGAAGTTACCATTCTGGATCAGAAAAAAAAGAAGGTAAAATCCATGTCTTTGGAGGAATGGAATGCCAATAAGGCACAATATGAGCAGCAGTATGGGGAGCTGCCACCACCACCACCACCTCCTCCTCCTGCTCCTGGAAAAACGATACCCGTTGCTCCTGCGGCTCCAGTTTCGCCTGCAACGCCGGCGCCACCAGCGCCACCCGCTGCCCCACCGGCTCCTGATAAGCAAAACCTGATTGTGATCAGTGAAGGAGATTCAAAGGTGGTAGTTGATGAGGAACAAAATGCAACAATCACTGGCAAGCGGGTTGAACTGCAAATGCCAAAAGATGGAGGGCCTCTTTATTTTGTAAATGGTAAGGAATGGACAAAAGAAGATGTATCTCTAATTGATCCCAACCGAATCAAAGCAATCCATGTAATAAAAAATGAGCAGGCGGTTGTTAAGTACGGGGAGCGGGCGAAAGAGGGCGTTATCCTGATCGATACAAAATCGGACAATGCTGTTGCTGAACCTGTCGGTAAACTTGAACCCTTAACAGTTACCGGTTATGCGAAGTCTGAAGCGAGTCCGCTTTATATTGTTGATGGTCAGGAGATGAGTCCGGAAGAATTTAAGAAAATGAAACCAGAGTCTATTGAGTCCATTACTGTTTATAAAGATAAAAAGGCAACTGAACGATTCGGAGCTAAAGGAAAAAACGGGGTAATTGTAGTGATGAGAAAAAAACAGTGATCTGCTAAAAATTTGCTGCCTATTGCCGAATTGCAGTAATTTTGCTCCCTTACTAATTGTATATAGCAGAAAACTGTAATTAATTATGGCAAATACCTCCGATATCAGCCGTGGCCTGATTATCAAACTCGATGGAAGCCTGTACAAGATCGTTGAGTTTGGAGAAAACAAGACTGCACGTGCAGCCGCCAAGGTTTGGGCAAAGCTGAAAGGTGTGGACAATAACCGTACGATAGAACAAACCTGGAACAGTGGCGATACCATTTATCCCATTCGTGTAGAGCGCAAGAATTTTCAGTTCCTCTACAAAGACGACAGCGGTTATAACTTCATGGACAATGAAACCTTCGAACAAATCGTTGCCCAGGAGAGTCTGGTGGATGCTCCCCAGTTTTTAAAAGACGGACAGGAAGTATCCGTGCTGGTAAATACCGAAACCGATACTCCCATGAGTATCGAACTGCCGGATAAAATAGTTCTGAAGGTAACTTATAGCGAACCCGGCATGAAAGGGGATACGGCTACCCGTACCCTTAAGCCCGCAACAGTGGAAACCGGTGCAACCGTGATGGTTCCGCTTTTTGTGAACGAAGGGGAATTGATCCGCGTAAACACCAAAACCGGTGACTACGTGGAGCGCGTAAAAGAGTAATTTTTAATGAAAGATGTTAGTGCCCCTCTGCGGAGGGGCATTTTCCTTATCTTAGCCGCCTAAATTGATCACCAACTGTAAATTCAGTACAATGGATTTCAAACAAATTCAGGAGTTGATCCGATTGATCAACAAGTCGAACATCGGTGAACTGACGATTGAAGAAAAAGGGTTCAAGGTCACGATTAAGCAAAAACAAGACAACATTCAGCAGGTGGTTGCTGCTCCTATGTATGCACCAGCTGCACCTGCCGCCCAGGCTCCCGCTGCACCGGCTGCTAACGCCCCTGCGGCCACTGCTCCTGCTGGCAACGGAGATAAACCTAAATCGGCTGACGCAGTTCCAAGCAATCTGATTACGATTAAAAGTCCAATGATCGGAACCTTCTATCGTCGTCCCTCACCCGATAAACCGCTTTTTGTTGAAGTGGGAGATGAAATCAATCCAGGTAAAGTGGTTTGTATCATCGAAGCCATGAAACTCTTCAATGAGATCGAGAGTGAGATAAAAGGTAAGGTAGTTAAGATCCTGGTAGATGATGCGTCTCCGGTTGAATACGACCAGCCTTTATTCCTGGTAGAACCCGCTTAATGCACTAATTCTTTCCGAAGATGTTTAAAAAAGTATTAATCGCTAACCGCGGTGAAATTGCGCTTCGGGTTATTCGTACCTGTCGGGAGATGGGTATTAAAACCATTGCGGTCTATTCCACAGCGGATAAAGATAGTTTACACGTAAAATTCGCCGATGAGGCAGTTTGTATTGGTCGCCCTCAAAGCGCTGATTCCTACCTCAATATTCCGCACCTGATGGCGGCGGCAGAAATCACCAATGCGGATGCTATTCACCCCGGATACGGATTCCTGGCGGAAAATGCGCGTTTTGCGGAAATCTGTGGTGAACACGGTATTAAATTTATTGGTCCCCAGCCTGATCAGATTCGCTCTATGGGTGATAAGATCACTGCCAAGGAAACCATGATCCGTGCAGGGGTTCCGGTGATTCCCGGTTCTGAAGGGCTTCTTGACAGTTTGGATGAAGCCTATTCCGTTGCGGAAAACATGGGTTATCCGGTCATTTTGAAAGCAACTGCCGGTGGTGGTGGCAAAGGGATGCGGGTAGTTTGGCAAAAGGAAGAAATGGAGCGAGCCTATAATACGGCCAAAGCCGAAGCCCTGGCAGCATTCAAAAATGATGGCGTTTACATGGAGAAATTTGTGGAAGAGCCCCGCCATATTGAAATCCAGGTTGCCGGCGACCGCTATGGAAAAGTCTGCCACCTGAGTGAAAGGGATTGCTCTATTCAGCGCCGTCACCAGAAACTGGTAGAAGAATCTCCTTCACCCTTCATGACGCCTGAATTACGCCAGGCAATGGGAGAGGCCGCTAAGAAAGCCGCTTCCGCCATCAACTATGAAGGTGTTGGTACCATCGAATTCCTGGTAGACAAACACCGGAATTTCTATTTCATGGAGATGAATACCCGTATCCAGGTAGAGCACTGTGTAACGGAAGAAGTAATCAATTTTGACCTGATCAAGGAACAGATAAAAATTGCGATGGGTGAATCCATCAGCGGACGGGATTATGAACCACAGATGCATGCAATTGAATGCCGGATCAACGCCGAAGATCCCTATAATGATTTTCGTCCAAGTCCGGGTCGGATCACTACCCTGCATACCCCGGGCGGTCATGGGGTGCGGGTAGACAGCCACGCGTATGCAGGGTA
>JAGKTB010000363.1:0-3346 GCA_018993145.1 Flavihumibacter sp. | reverse complement strand
TTCCAGTTCATCTCTTTCCGAAAGAACACGCGATAGGGAGTAGTCCTGGTTTCAGGTCCCAGCCAGGTGGTTTTGGTGCGTTGATAAGTTGGATAGTCATCAGGATTCAACCAGATCCAGTCGGCCGTCCACTTAATTTCAGGCATCAGCCGGGCGGGATGAAAATTGTAGGGTGCAACAGCCGGGCTGCCATCCACCTGCTTCAACTGAAATGGAACGGTGTTGGTCTGCGCTCTCAGACTGCTGAACCCATTAAACGCAAGTAAAAAGAAAATAAAAAACCTGGCTAGCGGTATTGAAAACATGCGCACTATTTTATTGAAAGAGAGTGTACCATTCAGCACTGCTGTAACCAATCAGGCAGCCTCTTTGCCCTGGTCCACCACTGCCCTGTAGGTAGGCAGATCGATGGCGTCTTCCATTTTAGCAATAACAATGGTAGCAACAGAGTTTCCGATAAAATTCACCACTGCCCTGCCCTCGCTCATAAAACGATCCACGCCAATAAGGAGGGCTAATCCTTCGAGGGGTATGATCTTTAAAGCTGTTAAAGTAGAGGTAAGAACGATGAATCCACTACCGGTTACACCTGCTGCACCTTTACTGGTTATCAGCAGGATGCCGATGACTGTTAGTTGCTGTCCCAAGCTGAGTTGGATATCAAAAACCTGGCCCAGGAAAATAACTGCCATGCTCAGGTAAATGGTAGTACCATCGAGATTGAAAGAATAACCGGTTGGTACAACGAGTCCCACTACTTCTTTTTCACAACCTGCGTTGGTGAGCTTTTCCATCAGTGAGGGTAGTGCAGCTTCACTGCTGCTGGAACCAATTACGACAAAGATTTCCTCCTTAATGTATTTGAGCAGTTTCCAGAGATTGATGCGATAATAAAGACAAATAAGATTGAGAACTACAAAAATGAAGAGAAACCCTGTCAGATAAAAAGTCAGCATCAGTTTACCGAGAACAGCCAGTGTTCCGAAGCCATACTCACCAATTGTATAGGCCATTCCACCAAATGCACCAAGCGGACTAAGCCGCATGATGATATGAAGGATATTAAAGAGCACCTTATTGATCTTTTCAAAAGAAACCAGCAGGCTGTTACCGGCGGGACCGGTCATTTTTAAGCCAATTGCAAATAAGATGGAGAAGAAAAGGACCTGCAGGATATCCCCTTTGGCGAAAGCATCCACCACATTGGAGGGGACAATATGTGTGAAAAATTCCGCCCAGTCCATTTCCCCTGCCTGCTGTGCGATTTTTTCCACCTGCTTATTGGGTCCACCGCTGAAATGCACTCCAGCCCCGGGTTTCACAAGGTTTGCTGTAACCAGTCCGATAATCAGTGCCAGGGTTGTTACCACCTCAAAGTAGATAAAGGCCTTTAATCCGACCCTACCCACTTTATTGAGATCACCTGCTCCGGCAATGCCTGCCACCACTGTGAAAAAAATCACGGGAGCGATCACCATCTTGATCATATTGATGAAGGTTTCGCTGATCAGTTTAGCACCGGGTGCGAAGGAGGGGAACAGGGCTCCTACCAGGATACCTGCGAGAATACCAATAATAACCTGTACATATAGGTGACGAAGCATGCCGAAAAACTAACAATAAAATGGGAATTGAATCCCGAAACCCTAAAATAAATCCTGGTTGCTCAGATCAATCCGATAAACATCTGATTGGTTTCGGGGGATATTCTCAATAAAAAAACCGCCTGGTTCAGGAATAATTTCAGCAAAATCAAAAGCCGTACAGGCTTTTGGAAGGGCTTCAAACACCAGGGTAAATCGAATGGTTTGTCCCTGCACAATGGGTGTCCAGTTGGGAGCAATCGAAATATTGGAGGCATGCAGAAGCTGACTTTGGAAACCAGAAACCCGGTCGATCAGAAAAGTAGTTTTCCAGATACGCACCAGTTCCCAACTGGCCCGGCAGGTGATGGAAGCGTGCACAATCACCTGTCCTGCTTCCTCAACGGAGGTCAGCAGTTCCTGGTCAATTGCCAGTTCAGTGTCCGCAACAGGTGCTTTGGTAGGGGTATGAGTGGTCATGCTGCTGTGTCAAGTTACTATAAAAAATTTGAGGCTCTTGTAACGAAACCGGAAATTGGGCGACTATCCATAGTATCAACTGGAAGAAAATTACTGTGAGCAATATATCGGAAAAAGAATTTTTAGAACGGATTGAAGCAAACCGGGGCATCCTGATCAAGGTGTCCAGGTTATATATGGATACCAGGGAGGATCAGGAAGACCTTATCCAGGAAATCGTGCTGCGCTTATGGAACAACTATTCTCAATTTGAAGGGAAAAGCAGTTTTTCAACCTGGATGTACCGGGTTGCCGTAAATACTGCCATCACGTTTCTGCGCAAAGAGAAAAGACAGCCGATACTAGTTACTGAAACTGAAAATCTTCCAGAGTTGAGAGCTGATGACCATGCTTCCGAACAGGCACAACAAATGAAGATTTTTTATAAAGTAGTACAGCACCTGAATTCAATTGAAAAAGCCCTGATTTTTTATTTCATGGAAGGCTTATCGCATCGCGAAATCGGTGCACAACTTGGTATAACAGAAAATAATGCCAGGGTGAAACTGAGTCGCACCAAAGAAAAATTACAACAACTAATAAAACAACTTGGATATGAATCTTGATGAACTGCAGCAAGCATGGGGTAAGGAAGGCTCGGATAGTGAACCGTTGAACCTGGTGCTTGAAAAATTAAAAAAAGCGCATCAACCGCTAGACAGGATCCGCAATAACATGCAAAAAGAACTTATTTATCAAAGCATTGCCATCCTGTTTATTGGCTTGTGCCCTATATTTTACAAATTCAATCAGAATTTCAGTATCGCCTACTACTGCATTTATGCTTTATTGCTGGTAGTATCGATTTACTATTTTTTGCGCTTTTACCGGTTTTTTAAACAGATCCATAATTACTCTGGAAGTTCTAAGGATAATCTCTATGAATTGTATTATGAGATCCGGTTGAATATGGAAGCGTACAAATCCTTTTCATTTCTACTCGTGCCATTTGCGATGATCGCAGCCTTATTGATTTCTTTCAACAGCCGGCTTTTAAAACATCCGGATAAACCACTGGTGGAAGCTGGCGATTGGATTATGATTCCAACTGTACTCGTATTGATGACAATTTTTATTATCTGGGCCACCAACTGGTGGGTGGAACATTATTATGGAAAACACGCTAAACAGATACGAAACCTATTGGACGAATTAAGAGAACCGGAATGAAACTATCGCTGGCATAGTTTTTTTGATAAAAGGGCAGACAATCAGATCCATTAACCAATAAACCTTTTTGTATT
>JAGKTB010000362.1:0-5169 GCA_018993145.1 Flavihumibacter sp. | reverse complement strand
CAATGCGCCGGGGCGCTGTGCAAAACGGATGAGGAAATAATGTTTGAGTCCCTCGTATTGAAGGGCTCTCTCCTTAATTTCCTGCATTCTGTCAATATCGTTGTTGCTGCCGGATACAATGCAAACCACTTTTTTTCCCTGTATCTGGTCGGCATATTGGTCCAGGGCAGCGATGGAGAGGGCTCCGGCAGGTTCTACTACAATGGCATCCTCGTTGTAGAGTTTCAGGATTTCCGCGCAAACCCTTCCTTCCGGCACCAGCAGCAAATCTGATAATACTTCCCGGCAGATGGGGAAGGTCTTTTCACCTACGCGTTTTACTGCTGCACCATCCACAAATCGTTCAATATTGTCGAGTGTTACAGGTTCGCCTGCTTTCAGTGCCTGGTACATGGAGGGAGCTCCTTCCGGCTCCACCCCAATTATTTGAGTGGTGGGGGCATAGATCTGGAGATACTTGCCTACACCGGCAGAAAGTCCGCCACCTCCAACGGGGATAAAAACAAAATCGGGATCGTTCAGCTCTTCCAGGATTTCAACGCCTACTGTTCCCTGTCCCTCTATGATGCGCTCATCATCAAAGGGTGGAATAAATACCATTTCATTGGCCTCCGTATAAGCTTTGGCCGCAGTTGCGCAGTCGTCGAAGGTATCTCCGGTCAGGCGTACTTCTATCCAGTCTTCTCCAAACATTTTTGTCTGGCTGACTTTCTGATTGGGGGTTATGATGGGCATGAAAACCACACCCTTTATTTGTAGCTGTTTGCAACTGAATGCAAATCCCTGGGCATGGTTGCCGGCACTGGCGCAAACCACTCCTTTGCGAAGTTGTTCCTGCGGCAGGCTGCTCATCATGTTGTAAGCTCCTCTCAACTTATAACTTCTCACTACCTGCAGGTCTTCCCTTTTCAGGTAGACATGACAGTTATACCGCCGCGATAAATTGGCGTTATAGGTCAGCGGTGTTTTTTTAATCACCTTCTTCAGGCGATGCGCTGCTTTGTGGAAGTCGAGTATGGAACTAACTTGAATGACTTTGAGTTTTAAGGTGAGATGTGAGACGTGAGATGTGAGAAGTGAGAAGAATTAGCCTGTGGGAGGAAGTAGATGGGGAGATGCTACCTGCGGGGAGTTGCGGGGTTTGAGCCCGATTTTTTTTAGGTAAGAGACTTCAAGGTTGAGTACGCCAAAATCTTCCACTACAGTTCCGGTGAGTGCATAGAATCCATTTCCCTGTAAGGGATAACGTTGAAGGCAATCCGGAAAATGAATGGTGTCAAGCCAGTTGAGTGCTGCATCTATGAAGGTTCCGAAACACATTAGATCCCCTTTGATTGTTCGCACCGGCTTGTAGGTGATGAGATAACCCAGCACAGTAATTTCTTGACCTTTATACTGCTCCAATGAAGCCGCCGGAATGTATTGATCCAGGTCAGTATCGGCCAATGGAAAAGGGTTGGAAAGGGGGAAGCCGAGCAGTTCCATTTCATCGTATAAATCTTCCAGCGGATAAACAGGTAGTTTTGGTAGTTGGAAACTAACAGGTGCTTCTTCAAACAAAGCCGGATGCAATTGTTTTTCCTTTGATTTACCCGGCTCCTGCCAGAGATTGGCTTCCCAAAGTAGTTCTTTTTTACTTTTTCCTGTAAAACGAAAGGCATTCAAACGGATCAGGCAGTTTAATGATTCTTTTCCGATGCCGGTGCGTTCCACCAGGTCTGCCAGGCTTTTATAGGATCCACCTCTTTTTCTTTCTTCAATCAGGTGTTCTGCTGCTTTCTGTTCCAGTGATTTGATATGAATAAATCCGGTATAAACATCCTGTCCTTTTATGCTGGTATACCAGTCGCTATTGTTGACACAGGGTGCATGAATAGTGGCACCGGTTTTGGAGAGTTCGTAGAAATATAACTCGCGACTGTAAAAACCTCCAAAATTATTGATCACCGCAACCATGAACTCCTGAGGGTAATAGGTTTTCAGATAAAGGCTCTGGTAACTCTCCACGGCAAAAGAAGCGGAATGTGCTTTGGAAAAACTGTATCCTCCAAAACTTTCTATTTGTCGCCATACCTCGGCAACTACCGCCGGATCATAATCCCGTTCCATACAATTGGAAAAGAAGTTTTCTTTGATGCGGATCATCTCCTGATTACCTCTGTATTTTCCGCTCATGGCCCTTCGCAGGATATCTGCTTCTCCCATATCAATACCGGCAAAATGATGCGCTACCTTTATCACATCTTCCTGGTACACCATGACCCCATAGGTTTCCTCAAGTAATTCCTTCATGATGGGATGAATGTATTCGAAGGAGTCGGGTTTGTGGTAACGTTCGATATACGCTTTCATCATGCCACTACTGGCTACACCAGGGCGTATAATGGAACTTGCAGCTACCAGTGTGAGGTAATCATCACATTCCAGTTTTTTGAGTAACTGGCGCATAGCCGGACTCTCAATATAAAAACAACCAATCGTTTGAACAGAACGGATCTGGTTTCGAACTCCCGGATCTTTTTTGAATTTTTCAATATCGTGAATATTAATGCTGATGTTTTTATTTTCACGCACGATGCGAATGGCTTCCTTGATATGACCCAATCCCCGTTGACTCAGAATATCCAATTTGTACAGGCCGATCTGTTCCGCAACAAACATGTCAATTTGTGCAGTTGGAAATCCCTTGGGAGGCATGAAAACTCCAGTGTATTGAAAGATAGATGCTTCACTGATCAACATACCACCCGGATGTATGCTGAGGTGGTTGGGGAAATTTTTAAGCAACTGTCCGTATTGCAGGATGAGCTGCTGAATCTTATCTTCTGCTTTTGTCGGATCAAAACCGGAAGAGCGTGAAAAATAGCCTTTGGTTGCCAACTGATCAATTTCCCCTTTCGGTAATCCGAACACTTTTCCCAATTCACGAATCAGTGCATTGTATTGAAAAGTGGTTACCATACCAAGCAGGGCTACCTGTTTTTTGCCGTATCGTTTGAAGACATAGTCTATCACATCATCGCGATCAAGCCAGGAAAAGTCAATGTCAAAATCAGGCGGACTGGTACGATGTGGGTTGAGGAATCGTTCGAAATAAAGATCAAGTTCAATTGGGTTCACATCGGTGATCTGTAAGCAGAAAGCAACAATCGAGTTGGCGCCGCTGCCTCTTCCTACATAAAAATAACCCCGGTTTTGTGCATAGCGGATGATGTCCCAGGTGATGAGGAAATAAGAGTTAAATCCTAACTGATTGATGATGGCCAATTCTTTTTTAACCCGATCAATTGCGGTTTTATTTCGTCTGCCATAACGCAGTACACAGCCATCCATCGCTAATTTTTCCAACAGCATGCGATCGTCATCAGGAGTGGAGCTAAATGTTTTTTTGTTTTTATCTGTATGTAGCTCCATCTCTATAGAACAGGCTTCCATCAGCCGATAGGTATTGGTAATAATGAACGGATATTGAGCAAATGCTTTCAGTATTTTTTCCGGCGACTGGAAGATCTCTATTTCTCCTGCCTGGAGTTCAGGAGTAAGTCTGGATAAAAGAACATTGTTGTCAATAGCTCTTAACAGGCGGTGGGCATTGAAAAAACGTTTGTTTAAAAAACTAACCGGCTGTAAAACAATGAGTTTATGGCGATAACGGGATACAGAAAAGCTAAATAATTTAGTAATTTGGTCCATGCGAATGCCAATCCATTCGTGATTCGCTAATTTTTCAGGATAGAAGGATGCTATGGAATAGATAATGGCAACGTTATCAGGGTTGGAAAAAAATGTATCTACACCCGGGTGCTCAGGAAATGCCCGTTCTTCCTGAAGATGAAAGGAAAGAAATTGGTTGATCTGCTCAAAGCCATTAATATTAAGTGCCAGTAATACATAACAAAACCGGTCCTTGTTCCGAATCTCTACGCCCAGTATTGGTTTGATGTTTTTTTTCAGGCACAAATTGTAAAAATCCCAGGCATCTGAAACATTGTTGATATTGGTCAGCGCAAGTGATTCAATACCGTTTTTTTCGGCAAGATCTACCAATTCCTGTGTCGAAAACGTGCCGTATCGAAGGCTGAAATAGGTTTTGCAGTTGAGGTACATGGTAAGTTTCTTTCGTGAAAGAAGGGTTGTAAAAATACTAAAAAAATTAGTATTGCAAAACTGCTTTTGTGATGGAGGTTACAAAATGGCAGTAGCAAACTGAATAGTTTTGAGTCATGAAAAAGATGTTCTTATTGGCTTTAACCGGCTGGCTGGTTTTTTGTACGTTGCAAACGGATGCTGGAAAGGAAACTACCTCCGCTCCAACTGCTGCAGCAGCAGTTGATCGGTTACTGGAGGGCAACAAGCGATACACGCAGTATGAGCCTATTCATCCGGATGAATCCAGGTTGAGAAGAAAGGAGTTGACGAAAGGACAGCATCCGTTTGCGGTGGTTGTTACCTGTTCTGATAGCCGGGTTTCACCTGAACTTGTTTTTGACCAGGGGCTTGGTGATATTTTCGTGATTCGTACAGCAGGTAATATCATGGGAGATATTGAACTGGGCAGTATAGAATATGCAGTCGAACATTTGAATGTGCCACTGGTTATGGTAGTTGGTCATGAAGGATGTGGAGCGATCGGTGCATATATGAAAGGAGAGCATGCATCCGGCTACCTGAAAACAATTATAGACAGCATCGCTGCAGAGAGCGAAATAAAAGCCTTGAAGGTTAAGGGTGATCAGGTGTTTGATCATTTTGTAAAAGCCAATATTCAGCATGGTGTGCGGGAAATTATTCAATCCTCACCGGTGATCAGGGAACGGATAGCCAACGGCGCCCTTACTGTAATGGGGGGGTATGAAAGACTGGTAGATGGAAAAGTGGAGCCGTTACAAAGCAACTGATAACACGATTTTCTCAATTAATACAACTGGTAATTTGTACAGTTTTTCTGTTGATTGATCTTGCCTGAAAATTTCAGGGATGAGTACTTGTATAGAAAACAAATTAACGGGACAACGAATCCTGTTTCTGATAGAGGGCAAAGGGGAGGAACAGTTGGTAATGCGTATGTCGTACAGAGGTAAAGGAATGGCGCCACCCTTGCATTATCATATTGCCCAGCAGGAAAAGTTTTCTGTTATCAGTGGAGAATTGATGTTGTATCACCAGGGT
>JAGKTB010000361.1:0-3512 GCA_018993145.1 Flavihumibacter sp. | reverse complement strand
GTTCGACGGAAGGGCTACGCTCGCATTACTCATAGTTCAGAGGTGTTTTTCTGCTAAGCAGTTCCACTTAAACGCTGAAGAACTGCTCAGATTGTTTAACGGACCAAAATTATACACTAAAAACGATAATTCCTATAGTTTTAATAGATGTTTTAGACTAATGGAAAAAAGAGAAATAATCGAATGGTTAATAAGTACTTACAAATTGTTAAATAACAAAATCCGAAGGATCCTGATAATCATTCTGCATTAGGTGCTGGAGTGTTTTACCTTCGATCACCTGCAGGGTGGCATCTCTGACTTCCAGGAAAATCAGCCTGATATTACAGGTGGCTTCCGGATAGGGACAAAGCCGGCAGGGTTCATAAAATTTCTTACTCACGCAGGGAAGTAGTGCAATGGGGCCATCCATCAGTCGCAATATGGTAACCATGGGAATCTCTCTTGGGGGCTTCAGCAGGTAGTAGCCACCATTTTTGCCAGCCTTACTGCCAAGTATACCCGCTTTTCTAAGTTCCAGTAAGATGGCTTCCAGAAATTTGGCAGGGATTTTTCTTTTCTCGGCAATCTGGTTAATAGGAATAAAGCCCTGCTGGTAATGTTCTCCCAGGTAGGTTAGGGCATGAATGGCATATTGAGCTTTTGCAGACAGCATGATCTGGCAGCAAAATACTATTTCTTTTCAATTAGGAAGAAACAGTAGCCGTTCCGTTGGAAAGCTGGCAGATGATGGGCGTAGGAGTTTTTGAAAATTTCTGCTGATAGGCATTCGAAATCCTCTCCACCACTTCATTGATAAAGGATTTGCGGATCAGGTTGATGGTGCAGCCACCAAAGCCTCCTCCCATCATCCGCGAGCCAATGATGCTGTGTTCGAGTCGCGCCAGTTCTACCAGGTAATCCAGTTCGGGACTGGAAACTTCGTACAGTTTACTCAAACCAACATGGGAAGCAAACATTTTCTTTCCAAAGGAAACGAGGTCGTTTCTCCGGAGGGCTTCACAACCCACCTGCAGACGAAGATTTTCTTCCACCACATATTTGCAACGATGGTAAACCAGGTCAGGAACCTGGTCTTTGAGGGTATATTCAATCATCGCGCGATTGGCATCGCGCAGGCTATTCACATGCGGATATACTTTACGAAGTGCCTTTACTCCCATTTCACATTGTTCCCGACGCACATTGTATTCACTGCTGGCCAAGCTGTGCTTTACCTGCGAATCTAGCAGGAGAATGGCATACTGGTCTAGTGCAAGGGGAATGTATTCGTATTTTAGATTGCGGCAGTCGAGCAGGATGGCTTTGTCCTTCATTCCAAACATGGAGGCGAACTGGTCCATGATGCCACACTGAACACCAACAAATCGATTTTCAGCCGCCTGGGCTAATTGCACCAATTCAATTTTGGGCCAGTTTAATTGCTTTAGCTCATTGATCGCGTGTGCCAGTCCGCATTCAATAGCCGCAGAAGAAGAGAGTCCGGCTCCTGAGGGGATATCACCCCCAAAGCAGAGATCCAGCCCAAAAAGCTCTACTCCTCGTTCTTCAAATTCCCTGAGTACACCCAGGAGAAAATCCGGCCATTGCAATTGGCTCTTTTCCCATTTTCCCAGCTTGCCGGTGTAGGAGCTGGCAAAATCCGCGGCAAAAAAATGCAGTTCTTTGTCTTTGCGTTTCCGGATCGCGATATGAATGTATTTATCAATGGCGGCGGGTAAAACAAAGCCCAGGTTATAATCGGTATGTTCGCCAATCAGGTTAATCCGGCCAGGAGAGCTGACCAGTATATCGGGAGAATGGCCAAACCGGGTAGAAAACTCCCTGGCAATATGGGAATGGGCCGCCAATGAGCTAGTTGTTCGGGTAGTACTCGAAGAATCCATGAATCGTTGATTGCAGTAAACCTCCTAAATTAATACAAAAGGGCAAGACCGGATTGGTTTCTTTTTATTCCCTGTTTCTTCCTCTATTTTAACCTCCTGTAGTGCTAATAGGTGAAAATTCAGTAAGTTTAAAGTGAATATTTAAGAAGGCTCTTATTTCTCACCCCGATTGTTTGCAACATGAAAATTCTACAGACTGAAATTGCACCGAAGATAAATAGTATGTTCTCGGTGATGGAAAGAAAGGAATCATTTTTCAGTGCTCCCCTGCATGTACACCCGGAATTTGAATTGGTGTACATTAAAGAGAGTTATGGAAAGCGGATTGTTGGAAACCAGATAGAACGGTTTGAAGCTGGAGATATGGTGCTGATTGGTCCTTCCCTCCCCCATATCTGGATCAATGACGACAGTTTTATTAATGGGCAGGCCGGCACTACGGCAACTTCTATTGTACTGTATTTTCATCCCCAGTTATTTGAGTGCGGGTTATTTGATTTACCGGAAGCAGAGAGCCTGAAAAACATGCTTCGGGTATCGAAACTGGGTATTGCCATCCAGCATGAAACCCGCGATAAGGTTGCAGCAAAAATAGAACAGATATTGCATGCGCAGGGATTCCAGCGGATCCTGCTCTTATTGGAAATTCTGCAGTTGTTATCAGAATCTACAGAGTTGGCACAGATCAATGCAACTGAATTTGTGCATTATGATAATAAGAGTGAAAAAGATCGCCTTTGTGAAGTGTACCGGTATGTGCATGAAAATTTCCGTTCAGATATTCAGTTGAAAGATGTGGCGCGGCTCACCAATCTTACTCCACAGAGTTTCTGCCGACTGTTCAAAAAGAGAAACAACCTGCATTTTGTAGAATATCTCAACCAGGTGAGAATCAGCAATGCCTGCCGGTTGTTGCTCGATAGCGACTGGACTATTTCTGAGATAGCATACAACTGTGGCTACAAAACGATTTCCAACTTCAATAAACTCTTCAAGGAAACCACCGGCTTGTCGCCTAAGCGTTACCGTGAGCAGGCTATCGTAAATGTGCCACTTCAGGAAGCAAGCTGATCAGGGAGTAATAACAATACGACTGATCTGATTTTCCTGTCCGTTTGCTGAACTTGCCTGGAGCAGATAGGTGCCAGCTGGAATATTTCCAACAGGTAGACTAAAACTATTCATCCCGTTGTTCACAGCTTTCCTATGGGAAATGAGTTGCTTTCCATTCATGTCTATAACAGTGATGGTTAGCTGATCAACTCCTGCCGATTTGTACTGGCACTGAATGTTGCCATTTCGACGAAGCGGGTTGGGGTAAATAACCAGGGAGTTGTTACCTGATCCTTCAGTACCCTGTAGCTGAATGGTGTTGCTATAAAGGTTTTTTCCAGTGGCTGTAACAGCTTTGATCCTGTAATAGTTTTTAGGGCCGGCTCCTGATTGATCCTCGTATTTCCAGCCTTCTTCGGATTGGTTCGATACCTCTCCTATTTTACGGAAGCTTACGCGATCTGAGCTACGTTCAATTTCAAAACGCTGAATCTCGGAAGCTGTAGTAACCTGCCAGGACAAGGAAGGCATGGAACCATTGCGACCTGATAATTTGATACCATTGCTCGCAAG
>JAGKTB010000360.1:0-3257 GCA_018993145.1 Flavihumibacter sp. | reverse complement strand
TTTTCTTCGGAATGAAGTGGTGGAGTTATTTGAACACCTTCGTGTTTTACTTCCTGAACTGGGAACCTTCATTGATGGATATTTTGAGCAGATTGACCCTGCTATCCGTTTAAAAGTTACTCACCGGCACGAGTTTGAAGAAAGCATAACGTTTATCAACCAGGAACTTGCCCGCTTTATTGATGCAGAACAGGATGCTGCACAAAAAATTTATCCGCATTATTTTGAGCGATTTGTGACAGATGGTGTGGATTTCAATATGTATATCGGTCAGTCTATTACACCAGACAAGCCGTTTGATACTTTTTATCTGAAGAATTTGAAGATGTGGCAGTTGACTACCCTTACAAGGGCTGCGCGACTGGCTAACTCGTTGCAGACAAGGATGTCAAATCCTTTAAAAACAACGCAACTGATACTTGCTCACAGCGTTCCGATTTCCATCAGTTTCAGAACTGCTGAGCGAAAATTTGATGTGGATGGCGCTTATAACATCCGCTATGAAATAATCAAGAAACGTATTGATAAGGTGCATGTAAAGGGTAGCAATGAAAGGCTAACCCAACCTGGCAAACTGGCAATTGTTTTCTCTCAGTCGCGCGAAGCTGCAGAATACCTGGATTATATTGAATTCCTTCAAAATCAGCGCATGCTGTTGCACGACCTCGAGCAGCTGGAACTGGAAGAACTTCAGGGAGTGGTAGGACTAAAGGCACTTCGGGTAAGTATCAATATGGAACCAGACGAATCTGAAAGCATCGAAAACAAACCGGAGGTTATTGAGATCGTTCAGAATTGAAATCCCAGGCTGACAAAAGGAAGTCCGCCTTCTTCTGATTGACCATAACAGGCAGCCAGAACAAACCGGTTGGCGGGTGCCAGCCAAATGCCGCCACCATAACCCAGGTGCCAGCGCCTGGAACTTTCGTTCTTCAGCCATACCCGGCCAAGATCCTGAAAGAATAACAGTCCGAGTGTGCCCGGCAAAATATATCCTCTGAGTTCAGTCAGTTTGATCCGAAGGTCAAGGTTGTTGTAGAATCGTTTGTCGCCTGCGAATCTGAAATTGCGGTAACCCCTGAGGCTTTCATTCCCGCCCAGGTATTGTGCCTGGAAAAATTCATAGTTCCCGTAGTTGGCACCACCGCCAATTCTTCCAGCCAATACTACCTGGTTAGGAGCCATTAGGTTTACAAAATAGGAGAAGGTGGATTCCCACTGCGTGAATGAATTTGAAATCCTGCTAACGCCATTTATCCATCTCGCCGTATTTATCCAATGTACACCCCTGGTGGGAGCAGTTTGATTATTTCGTGTATCCAATACCGCTTGAGCCTGCAAGCCCAGATAGGTTTTTTTCTGCTTTAGCCGTTCCTGATCCAGGCCACTCTCCGGTTTTGTAATGAAACGATCTTTATTATCATCGTAATCAATCCAGTAATGTTGAAATACAGGGCCTGCATTCAACTGTAGAGAAGGTACCGGATGATACTTTGCAAGGGCAGCCAATTCGAAAAGGTTGAAGCGGGATCGGTAATAGGTGATATTGATCTGGTCGTTTTTTACAAATTTTGTCTGATTTCCAAATCCAAAAAAGTTTCGGGTATTGTTTGGAGCTTTCAGGTTCGCAAAAAATCGAAAGGCAGGTGCATCAAATAAATATCGAAACTGGTAAGCTCCCGTTGCTACTGCATAATAAGCATTGAATTGATGCTGGTAAGCAAAAGGTTCTTTTCTGAACCGGTGATGCGTTGATCGAACGCCAGCCCCCAGAAAAACACCATCATCCCGGTTGTAAGTTGCCAGAAGAAGAGGTGTTGTGATATTGTAACGAAAACTTTTCCGGTCGTAGTTGTGTACTGATGGCAGATGGGAAAATTTTTTTCTCAGCTTTCCTGTCCCGGTTAGTTGATTGGCTTCCTGTTCTATATCGTACCATTTAATGCCAGAGGACCGGTTGCCGGATTGATCAAGTACCAGACTGTCGTTTCCTTCACCGCTGATGATGCGGATGGTAAAACCTCTTGGCATTTCACCCCTGATGTGAAAAACATCGCTCCCTTTTAATCCATATAGTCTGAGTTCTCTGGTTACAGAAGGGTCGATCCGTTGTTCAGATAATTTGTCAGACGGTCTCCCTTCTTTGTTGATATCAAAAATGGTCAGCTTTAAGTCTCCCTTATTTCCCCATTCCAGTTCAAACCAGTCTTTCTTGTTGGATCCCGATATATCAATTGTCCTGTGTAAAAAAGACTGGTATTCCAACACTTCATCAACAAAAAATTGTTTTCTCTTTTTTAAAATAGCTGCAATAGTGCCTGCCTGCATGGATTGAAGCCCTGTGGGTTGTGCAGCAAGGGCACTATCAATTACAGTATCCGAAATTTGCTGGACCAATTGAATGCTTAATTTCTCCCAATCCGCTCTGCTGGTTCGGTTTAAAAAACTTCTGTCAAAATAACGGGCATTGTAATTAAAGCGATTGATATTCTCGGCCTGTATATTGAACCCCTGGAATTTTGGCAGCAACCAGGATCTGCTGATAAGCCAGGGGATCCAGCCACGGTTGGTAAAGAAAGCCTGATCACGATCACGGGGAATCGGAAAATAAATTCGACCTTCTTTTGTGTTTCTGCTGCCCCAGCGCCACTGGTCATCATGGCGGTCAAAATCCATTATAAACATGTCCAGCAGGCGTGCTTTTAAAACAGCCTGCTGATCTGTAATATTGTCGTTGTCTTTTCTAATGGCTTCAAGTACTTTATCTGTGCTGTAGGTTTTTGCCAGGCCATCCGGTTCGCGTGGTTCGAAAAGATAGAGTTTGTTTCCAAAATCAGCGCGATACTGACCCAGGGCAGGATCATTTGGCAGAAAAACCAGCCTGGGTTTAGTATGAGGAATTCCGGCTGCTTTTGCTAAACCAGGAACTGATAATGCTGCATATGGATAGGAGGCTGAAATGCCATCAACAATCGCATCCTTTACAAAAGTTTGCCGCAATTCTTCTGGCAGGGTTTTGTCAGGATATTTCTCAATACTTCTCAAGACATATTCTCTGCCACTGCTGTCTTCCAGTCGGAGTGAACGGCTTTGCATACCACCGCCCCTTTTGGTTGGATGTAATCCGCCGTTAAAATCTTTTAAAGAGAAAACGGGTACTTTTACGGGTGTTGTCCATTCTTGCCGGTAATTGGATCCGAAAATTCGTTGCCGGAGCCTGCCGGCTTTAAAGTAAGGTGCAGCTGCCAGAGAAATGC
>JAGKTB010000026.1:0-3601 GCA_018993145.1 Flavihumibacter sp. | reverse complement strand
TATCCTTCCTCTTTGATACACAACAAGGAGTGTACCGCTACAACCAGCTGGCTAATTTCCTTGCTGCTTTCCTTACTCATAAAGGATCCGAAAACCGGAATGATATCATCGTGTTTGACGGAGTACTGGCAGATGGAAGTCCAAATACCAAACCCGTATGGTTAGGACAGGGAGTCGGTCCGGATGGTGTAAATTATGGAAATGGTTATTACCGGAATATTTACCGTGGTGCATCTGAAACATTTGTAGAAGATGCTTCCTGGGTAAGACTTCGCAACCTGAGCCTTGGATATACGATACCCGCTGATATTGTTAGTAAATCAGGCTTCCTGAATGGCGCAACTGTAACTTTTACCGGGAACAATCTTTGGATTAAAACCAAGTGGAGTGGATTTGATCCAGAATCAAGTTCAACCAGTTCCGGAAGTGTAGCAGATGGTTTCTCCGGCTTTACCTATCCCGCTACCCGGAGTTATCTTGTTTCACTCAATCTTAATTTCTAAAACAGGTAACCATGAAACGAATCCATCAATTATTATATACAGGCCTTCTTTTTATTGGACTAACCGGGTGTAGTAAATACCTGGATAAACTGGACAACCCGAACCTGGTTACAGATCCTCCATTGAATGGCTTGCTTGCACAGAACACCTATAATACCGGTTACAATGTATACCGGATGGGTTATACGGCGTCCTATTTTATGCAGTACCAGGCTTCCAGTACCAAAGGAAGTGATACGGATATTTACAATGAAGTAGATTATTCCACTTCCTGGACCGCCATCTATTCAACCATGATGAATCTTCAGCAAATGCTGAACAAGGCTGCGCAGGACAATGCCTATCATCATGTTGGTGTTGGTAAAATCATGATGGCCTATAATCTCAATATGCTAATCAATGCATTTGGTGATGTTCCCTATAGTGAAGCATTGAAAGGAGGTGAATTATTGGTTCCCAAATTCGATGACCAGGCTACCCTGCATGCTACCTCTATGAGTCTGCTGGATGAAGGCATTGCAGAATTACAGAAAACTGGTGCCAGTCTGAACCTGGATGCAGCCGGTGATGTAATCCATGGTGGTAATGTAGAGGCCTGGATTAAAACAGCGCATGCATTAAAGGCAAGGTTCATGAACCAGCTTACGCGAAAAGCATCTTACAATGCCGGAAATGTTCTTACTGAACTGAATAGCGCGTATGTGTCTAACTCAGACGATGCCATGATGACGGTATTCCGTGGTCGCAGTCCCTGGAATCAGGTGGCTTACAACAATACCGTATTGCTGTTGGATGGCTGGTTAAGTGAGCAGTTTGTGGATGCTTTGGATGGTACCACATTTGGTGTGGAGGATCCGCGTTTACCGCTGATTGCTACCTTAACCCAATTTGGTGATTATCGGGGAACGCCAAATGGAGCAGGCCGTATAGGTACAGGTACAGATGATGAGGAATCCTATCTTTCTATAAATGGTTATTATTCCAGGGGCAATGCACCATTGGCTTTGGTAACCTACGCTGAAATGAAGTTCATTGAAGCGGAAGCAGCATTCAGGGCGGATGACAAACCCAGGGCTTATGCAGCCTACCTCGCCGGCATTGCTGCTCACATGAATAAAATGGGTGTACCGGCAGCAGACAGAGATGCCTATTTAAGTGAACCCTCAGTGAGTGTGGGCGAGGCTAATATTACACTGGAACTTATCGCCAAAGAAAAGTATGTAGCCATGTTCCTGCATCCGGAATCCTGGGTGGATGGCCGGCGGTTTGATTATAATTACAAGGATTTTGAATTGCCGGAAGGTGCGGTGCTCAATACATTTATTCGCCGACTCGCTTACCCAAATGTGGAGTTCAGCAGAAATGGAGCAAATGTGCCTGATATAAGCGGACTGGATGAACGCCTGGCATTTGACAAACCATAATTGAGTAATGAGAATAAAAGGCCTGATAGTAATCGGGTTCTTGGTTGGGTCGCTGGCTGGATTTGCACAGGACTTTACCATGGAATCGGTTACTTCCTATCCGTTTCCTTCTGAACTTTCTGCATCAGCAACAGGTTCCAGAATTGCAGTGGCATTGAATGAGCAGGGGAAGAGGAATATCTATGTAGCAGAAGGGCCGGAATTTGAATTGAAAAAAAGAACAGCCTTTGATCTGGATGAGGGTATGGAGCTAAGTTCTATCCGTCTCTCTGCAGACGGCAAATGGATTGTTTTTGTTCGCGGAGGTGATTATGGAGCCTTCGATGAAACGATACCAAGGAATCCTTCCTCATCACCTGCATCCCCAAAGGTGCAGGTGATGAGTCTTCCTTTTGAAGGCGGACAACCAACTGTACTGGATGAAGGAACTGAACCGGTAATTGATCCTTCAGGTCTGTTTGTGTTGTATGAGAAAAATGGAGCATTGTGGGAAAGTCCCATCGACGGGAGTGCTAAACCCGTTCGAAAATTCTTTACCAAAGGTTCGGTTAGTCAATACAGTTATGAGCCAGGTGGCAAACGAATTTTATTTGTCGTAAATCGCCGGACGCATTCTTTTATCGGAATTTATACAGATTCTATTCAACCCATTCAATGGATTGCACCAGCAGTTGCCAGGGATGTTTCACCAAGATGGTCACCGGATGGTAAACGAATTGTATTTATCAGGCGTACTGCTGCCGGTGGGCGTCCTGATTCCATAACAGTTCGGCGGCACCAGGCATGGTCTATCATGGTGGCTGATCCGGCAACAGGAAAAGCAACTAAAATCTGGACAGCTCCAGGTACACTGCGAGGCTCTTACCCCGGTACACAGGGTGGGCCTAACCTGCATTGGGCCGATCAGGATCGAATTGTTTTTGTTTCCTTCATGGATGGATGGCCACATCTCTATTCAATTCCTGCTAAGGGGGGAGAGCCCTTGCTGCTCACCAAGGGGAATTATATGCTGGAGCATATCCGCCTGAGCCCCGATCGCAAATGGTTGGTGGCGGCTGCCAATACAGGACCTGAAAAAGATGACCTGCATCGCAGGCACCTGGTTAAGATTCCGGTAGATAAACCAGCTGTTGAAGTACTCACTCCGGGTAAAGGAATTGAAGCTTTACCGGTAATCACCGGAGATCAGCAACATATCGCATTTATCAGTGCAACGTCCCAACGGCCAGGTGTAGTTGCAGTTATGCCTTTTACCGGGGGAAAAGCAAATCATATCGGTGCTTCCAAAATACCGTCCGAATTTCCAGTATCTAAATTGGTAGAGCCAAAATCAGTGAATTTTAAAGCTTCCGATGGTGTACTGGTACATGGACAACTATTCGAACCTCCTGGAAATAAGGAGGCAAAAAAACCAGCTGTTGTGTTTATACATGGAGGTCCACAACGACAAATGTTATTGGGCTGGCATTATGGAGATTATTATTCAAATACCTATGCGTTGAATCAATACCTGGCAAGCCAGGGTTTTGTAGTGCTATCTGTAAATTATCGGTTAGGCATCGGGTATGGATATGAGTTTCAGTATCCACCCAATTGGGGGAGTTACGGAGCATCGGAATACCTGGATGTGAAAGCCGCCGGCGAATGGCTGGCAAAACAATCCTTTGTGGATCC
>JAGKTB010000025.1:0-9442 GCA_018993145.1 Flavihumibacter sp. | reverse complement strand
GGAAAACTGGTTAAATAAGGGCTATCATGGAAGCATGCAGTATATGGCCAATCATTTTGAGATGCGGGTGGATCCTTCCAGGCTTGTTCCGGGCGCACGGTCTGTTATCACCTTACTGATGAATTATTTTCCTGCTGCGCAGCAACCTGAGCAGTTGCCGAAAGTTTCCAAATATGCTTATGGCCAGGACTATCACGAGGTCATCCGGGCCAAACTGAACCTGTTCATGCAACGCATCCGGGAAGAGATAGGCGCCGTGGAAGGAAGAGGTTTTGTGGACTCTGCCCCCGTGCTGGAAAGAGCCTGGGCCAGGGAATCCGGTATCGGCTGGATTGGTAAAAACGGGAATCTGATTACGCGGAAGGCCGGCTCCTTTTTTTTCATTGCCACACTGATTACCGACCTGGAACTGGATCAGTACGATGATCCTTATGCGAAAGATTATTGCGGCACCTGCACCAAATGCATTGATGCCTGTCCGACGGACGCCATTGAACCGGATAAGGTCATCAATGGCAGCAAATGCATTTCTTATTTTACGATTGAATTAAAAGCAGAACTGATTCCGGAAGAGCAGAAAGGCTCCTACCAGGACTGGATTTTTGGTTGTGATATCTGCCAGGATGTTTGTCCCTGGAATCGTTTCTCGGCTCCTGCTGCAGAACCTGCCTTCCAGCCCATTCATGAATTATTCGAATTAACTGCAAAGGATTGGGAACAATTGGGAGAAGAAAAATTCCGGAACATCTTTCGTCATTCGCCCATTAAGAGAGCAAAATACAAAGGTTTACTCCGGAATCTTCGGTTTATCAATAACCAGGGTGATCAATATCCATAGCGACTCAGGAAAGCAAGTTTACCATCCGCCTGGATTTTGTACTGGGACAATCCATTTTTTCCAACTACCAGGGCCAGGTTTTCGCGGATGATGATATCAAAAGCATCCTCTATATCCAGTTGTTGTTTTAATTGAATGGACTGTTTGTTGGAAACATTGTACACTTTCAATCCGGATTTTCCATCGCAGATATAAAGGAAAGGATCTTTTAAGGCAAGTCCGTGTGGATTGCTTAAGGGATAAGTTTTGATTAGCTTGGGTTGCATTACATTGCTGACATCGAGGATGTCTAACTGATTCGAATTACCTGCACAAAAATTACCGGTACGCAGGGTAACATAGGCATAGTTATCATCCGCCACCACCGGATCACAGGCAGTAGCGTGGATGAACGAACCTAAGAGTTGCGGACTGGCAGGGTTTTGAATATCGGTGATATACATGCCATTGCTGGAGCCAATAAATAATTTGTCTTTGAAGGGATACAGTGTTTCAATCCCCCAGCCCATGATAAGTTCTCCCTGGAAGGCTGGATCCAGGTAATTGGAAAGTGAATAAGACAAGAGTTTGCCGGTATTGACAACAAACAGATTGTCATTGACGATGGAGAGTCGCGCCATGGAACCACCCTTCCCTTCGGAACTCTTACCTGCTCCTGCGTTCAGTTCAGCAAAAGAGCAATTGATACAACCGAAACCAGGCATTGGCCTTGAACCATCTTCAATATCAACGGTAGTATCTTTTTTGATCCAGTCCACAATTACCTTGGTAGAATCCAGGTAATAACCATTTACCCAGGCTCTTTCCGGGAACACATCTTTAATTGTTTTTTTCAGCACAGGATTCAATGGATTGCTGATATCCAGCACCAGCAAATCTGTAAAGAGATCTGCATATAGGGTATTGCCTTTCACGGCAATATCTATATTACCCGGCAGTGCAATAAATGCTTCTGGCTTTGGAGCAGCCGGATTGCTGTTGTTGATGATATGAATGCCACGTGCAGGATCGCTCATGAAAATCCAGCTGCCCAGCCAGAATATTTTTCCGGTTTCTTTAATCTCCCTGGCCGGCGCTGCGGAAATACCTGCCAGCACGGAAGCTTTGGAAGCAAATACAGGAGTCTGAATCGTGTAGGTCCTGGTTACTTTGTCCTTGATACAGGCGCTAAAGGACAGGCAGGCGATTAGAGCAAGGAAGATTTTTCCTTTTACCATAAGCAGTTTCATAAGCAATCTATTTTTTTTTATTGAACAAGAACCGGGCATTCAGACCAACTGTCAGCAGTCGTTTGTTGCCGGCGGTTTTTTCAATATTGGAAAGCTGATAATTCAGGAAAGGGCCTGCAGAGAGGGTTCCACTTCCCAGATTAAATAAGCGATAATTCAAACTGGTTTGGGCACTGGTCTGGAATTTATTCACCAGGTCGTTGTTCTGGTAATAAGCGCCTGCTGCCTGGTCATAATGCAGGGCATCGGTGCGCAGTAGTATACCAAACAGGAATCCATTATTCCAGGAGAACCGTTTGCGATTGTCGAGGTACCATCCGATTTCAACAGGAACCTGCAGGTAATGGTAAGCGTTATAATAAGCTTTTCCTTCGTTGCCTGCACCTGTGTAGGCAGTAGTTGCTGCTATATTCTGAAGGCGGAAATTAGAGAAGAGCGCACTGCTGTCCATCTTGCGGCCCACTTCAATCCGGTTGGAAAAATACGCATACTGAAGGCCCGTAATGAAATTCAGTTTACGGCTGATGGGTTTACTAACACCAATGCTTGCCTGAAAAGATGGACCTGCTTTCACATCGGAAGGTCTTGGATCCAGGGTTGTGGCTACACCAGGAGGCTGGAGAGCAATATTGCCGGAAAAATTTTCAGCTACCGGGGAATAGGCGGAAGTCAGGCCATCTCGCATGGAACCGGATCCTCCTCCAATTTGCATAGCCAGGTTCCAGGGTTCTCTTGTTTTTGAAGGCTTGGCTACAGCTGCTAATAAATCAGCATTGAGTTTGGTATCACCGGCTGTTGCATCATTGGGTTCTATCTCTCCGGGTTCGGGTGCATTGTTATTGCCGGCGATTGTTTTTCCAAAGAGTTCTTTTTCGGATGCTTCATCTACAGCAGGCGATTGAGTAAGCTGTGCAGTTGGTGCAGTTGCGATGGCAGTTTTTTCAGCTTTTTCAGCTTTTGCAAGCTGGCGCTGCTGCTTATCCTTATTTTGGATTGCGTAGGATGCCTTATCAGTTGGGGCAATACGCTTTTCGCGGGAGGTTGGATTTTTACTTTTGGTTTCAGTAGAAAAACTGGTATTCTCCGATTTTTTGTTGGCTGTTATAACTGGCTGCGAACTTTTTAGCGGATCACCATTTGCAACTGACACAGTTTCCTCTTTTGCAGGCAGCTCCTGTTGCGCTGAAGCGATATCCTTGCTATTATTGTTTTCTAAAGTGTTTGAAACAGATGGAGTAGCATTAGAATCATTAGTAGTTGATTGGGTTACAGTAGAGGGTACAGATTGCTTGAATAAATCCGGGCTTAAAAACCAGAGAGACAGACCTCCGGCCAGCATGGCTGCAGCCAGCCAGTACCAGGCGAAACCTCTTCTCCGGTCTTTTTCCTTTATTTGCGCAGCCACCTTTTCCCAAACCTCAGGGGATGGCTCCAGGCGAAGTTCATTTGCCTTACGCTGAATGGATTTATCAAAATCACGATCGGGCATAGTGAGTTGATTTTACTGATTCGGATTCTTTTTGCAGCCAGGTCATCAACAGGCTGCGGGCACGTGCATATTGCGAGCGGGAAGTTCCTTCATGGATTCCCAGCATGGTACTGATTTCCACATGCGTATATCCTTCAATTGCATGCAGGTTAAATATTGCCTGGTATCCCGGAGGCAATTGTCTTACAAGGTCAGCGAGTTGCTTGGCATCCAGCCTTACTTCCGGGTTATCAGGCGATACCGGGTGCAAATGGCCGGTTTGATCAGAGCTGAAGGACAGGTCGTATTGATAGCGACTGTTTTTCTTCAGGTAATTGATCGCCGTGGTAACCATAATTCGTCTGATCCAGGCTCCCAGGTCTCCCTCTCCCCTGAACTGCGCCAGGTAATGGAAGACCTTTACAAATCCTTCCTGCAGAACATCTTCTGCATCACTCATGGATTTGGTGTACCGGTAACAGACTCCCAGCATTTGTGCAGCAAACTGCTCGTACAGCGCTTTTTGCGCGGCCGGCTTCCCTTTCAGGCAGTCCCTCACCAGTTGGTGTTCATTGGTCATATCCTTACAATAAAGCTGACAAGGTACTGTCCGCCTTCGTTGCATCCCTGTTAAAACTATTTTATCATGATATTCCCTACCGGGATGGCTTTTAAAGAGGATAACCGGTTTGCCAAGAATAAAAAAAGCCCCCATTTTATGGAGGCTTTCTTGTAAGTTCTTGTCAATCAGGAAACAGGAACGGATGCCTGGGTGCTATCCCACTCCATGATCAGCTTTCCGCCAGCTATGCGGATGGTGAAATTTTCTACCGGTGCGCTGGTTTTCCCCACCGGGGCAGCTACTTTCAACACATCTTTATCCTTGTGCTTCTCATATTCATAGGCACCCCACTGCTTCAGCTGACTGTTCAAGATGATGGTCCATTCTTTTTCATTCGGTATTACAAACAGCGTATAGGTACCCGCCTTTACAGGCTGGCCACCCAGGCTGCCATCTTTCTTAAAGGTTATTTCTGTTGCTTCATCAGCGCCAGCCCTCCAAACCTTGCCATAAGGCACAAGGGCACCAAAGATATCTCTGCCTTTTTTGGCAGGCCTGCCATAGGTTACACTAACGTTGTCTGAACTAACCGTTTCATGCGGACTTTTCCGGTTTTGTGCACAGGCGGGAAGCATAAAACTAACTGCTACCAATGCCAATAGTAAGGATTTCATATAAATGGTTTTATTAAAATTAAGGATTCGATTCCACAAGCTTTCTTAAATTTCCAAGGCTTTCTTCCATAACCGGGCCCATCTGCTTATCATATACAATGCTGCCCAGCTTCTCCCAGGGATACCAGGCCAGCTCAAATTCAAAATACCATTGAACAGTGGTGGTACCTTCTCTTACTTCATATAACATGTAATTAGAAGTGAACTGGCGATCGCCGGCTGCCCATTGATACTGCAAACTGGAATCTGTTTTTTCCCTGAATTGCACTTCAATTTTTATGGTACTGTCCTGAAACCAGCGATTCCATTCCGGCCAGCGTTGCTCTTCCTGTAAATAAGGGAGTACCTGTTCTTTTGTACCTAGAATATCAACCGCCCTGGAAATTCTCACCGTCGAGGGTATGAGGCTGGTAAAGGCAGTGAGCAGCAGGAAAAAAAATACGATACTGATGAGCAGTAACTTGATCAGGCGCATGCCGGTGCTCGAATTGATTAATGAAAAATAAGTTCAAAAGGTAGTCTGGCCTGTACGGTACCGATGCCTTCCTGCAATGATTGCCATTGCTCATATACACGATGCCAATCCTCCCCAATAGTTTTACGAATGGATTTCGTAGAAACATCTTTTGAGATATTTCCGGTGAGTCGCTCCAGCCAGTTCACACGTTCCGGAAACTGCCTGATCCGATAGCCATCCAGCTTTGCCAGTTTCGCTGCTGCAGCCATGGCATCTTCCATACCTCCCATGCGATCTACCAGTCCCAGTTTAAGGGCCTGGGTACCGGTCCAGATTCTACCCTGACCAATACTGTCAACAGCAGCAACCGGCATCTTTCTGCCCTCTGCTACCCTGCTCAAAAAAGTCTGATAGATACTGTCAACGCCTTCCTGGAAGAATTTTTTCTGGAGGGGACTCAAGGGTTCCGTTACAGAGGGGGAATTGGCATATGGTCCGGTTTTCACACCATCAAAGGTTACCCCCAGTTTATCTGAGAAAAAGCCCTGCATATTGGGCACTATGGAAAAAACACCAATGGAGCCGGTGATGGTATTGGGCTGTGCAAAAATACTGTCTGCTCCGCATGCCATATAATAGCCACCGGATGCAGCTACATCACCAAAGCTGACAATTACCGGTTTGTCTTTTTTAGCCAGTTCGATTTCTCTCCACATATTCTCACTTGCCATGGCACTGCCCCCACCTGAATTGATCCGGATGACAATTGCTTTGGTTTTGGCATCCAATCTGGCTTTGCGGATATAATTCATGAATTTCTTGCCGCCGATTTGTCCCTCGTCTCCTTCACCATCTACAATATTTCCTTCTGCATAAATTACAGTAATACGATCTGTACCCTTTCCTGCTAAGGCAGATACTGCTTCTGCATATTTAGCAAGGGAAACAAATTTTATCTTATCAATAGAAGCAGCACCGGTCTTGCGGCGGATCTCTTCTTTCACTTCATCTTCATAACGCATGCCATCCAGTAAGCCCAGTTTTTCAGCATCGGAAGCAGTTCTTACCAGGTTGCTATCGGCCAGGTTCCTCAGCCTCGAAGCTTCCAGTTTCCTGCGTTCCCCAATTGATTCCAGCATATGCCCATAGATCCCTTCGAGCAACTCGCGACTTTGAATTTTATTCGGCTCCGTCATCTTTTCTTCCCGGAAAGGCTCTGTAGCACTTTTGAATTTACCGGCATAAAAAATCTGTGGTTCAATATCCAGTCTGTCCAATGCTTTTTTAAAGAACACATATTCCATTCCAAGTCCTGTCCATTCCAATCCGCCTTTAGGATGACAATACAATTTCTCAGCAGCAGATGCTACATAAAAGGCTTGTTGAGGAATTACCTCTCCATAAGCTATTACAAATTTTCCTGCTTCTTTGAATTCCGCAATTGCTTTCCGGATTTCTGCATTGGTTGCAAAACCATTGGCATTACTACCTGCTTTCAGATAGAGTCCGTCTACCTGGTCATTGCCGGCCGCATGTTTCAACAGTTGCACCACATCATATACCCCTGGTTGTGAATAAGGCTCCTCTCCTTCCAGCAATGCAAACGGATCTTCTTTGGTTTGCTCTTTCAATGCCTTGCCAAGATCAAGATACAGTACAGAATGTGCTTCCAGCTGCACCGCTTCCTTACTGGCAAGTGCACCCGCAATTCCGATCAGCATGAAAAAAGCCAGCACGCTGAAAACAAACAAGGCAAGTAATGCAGCAAAAAAGTATTTAAAGAATTGTGCCATACGAACGCTTGGTTAAAAAACGGATTAACTGATATTTGAGCCTGTAAAGTACAGAATCTATGCATACAGCCTACCTGTTGATGGGGGGGAATATCGGAAACCGGGAAGAATACCTTCAACAGGCAAGTCAATTGATCAGTCAATTGGCCGGCAGGGTGGAAAAAACTTCCTCCATCTATGAAACAGCCGCCTGGGGCAATACCAACCAGTTTGCTTTCCTGAACCAGGCCGTACAAATCAATACCCATCTGACTGCGCCTGAACTCATGACCACCTTATTGCTGATTGAGGAAAAAATGGGCAGAAAGCGACTCGACAAATATGGCCCCCGGGTAATTGATATTGATATATTATTATATGATCAGGAAGTACATGCAACGCCGCATGTCCGGATTCCCCACCCCGAATTGCCGAACCGGCGCTTTGCCCTGGAGCCTTTAAATGAACTCGCACCCAACCTGGTGCATCCCCTTCTGCATAGATCCGTAAATGAATTATTAAACAGTTGCGAGGATCCGCTGCCTGTGAATAAACTGACGACATGAAGTATCACTATATAACTATTGAAGGAAATATTGGTGCCGGAAAAACGACGCTGGCACATTTGCTGGCCAAACAATACAATGCGCGACTGGTACTGGAAGAGTTTGCAGACAATCCCTTTCTGCCAAAATTTTATGAGAATCCCGGACAATTTGCCTTTCCGCTGGAACTCTTTTTCATGGCAGAGCGGTATAAACAATTAAAAGAATTAATTCATACCAAGGATCTCTTTCATTCGGTAACGATTTCAGATTACCTCTTTACCAAATGCCTGCTCTTTGCCAAGGTAAACCTGCCGGAAGAAGAGTTTCGCCTGTACCAGCGCCTCTTTGAAATCATTCACCAGCAGATGATCCAGCCGGAAATCCTGATTTACCTGCACGCACCCGTGCAAAAATTGCAGAAAAATATCCGCAAACGAAACCGGCCCTATGAGCAGCAGATCCCGGATGAATACCTGTTTAATATCCAGGAAACCTATACGCATTATATCAAACAGCACAATATCAAAACACTCTATGTGGATGCTTCCAATGCTGATTTCCTGGGTAATGAAAAACATCTTAAAGCTATAATGGATGCCCTGGAAAAAGAATATGATGAGGGACAGCATTTCATTGCATTACCCTAACAGCACCGTATGACCGAACTTCAATCCCTTGAGCAGGCAAAACAGGATCCACTCGCCAGTATGCGATTGCCCGAATTCAGGTTCCTGATGGCGGGAAGATTCACCTTTATCATGGCGCTGAGAATGATGGCAACGCTTGTGGGCTGGTGGCTCTATGAACTCACCGGCGATCCTTTTGCTATTGGTCTGGTGGGATTGTCAGAAGCCATTCCTGCCATCTCACTGGCTTTGTATGCAGGTCATGTTATCGATTTGTCGGATAAACGAAAACTGCTGTTGAAAGGAGTATCCTTTTACCTGGCCTGTGGTGCAGCACTGTTAACCTTGTCCTATACCCTGGGAGGTACAGGTCAAAACAAGTTATTGATTGGAGGAATCTATGCCATTATTTTCTGCACCGGTATCATACGTTCCTTTACAGGACCCTCCTTCTCTGCGATTCTTGCCCAGATGGTGCCCAGGCCCTTACTGGCCAATGCTATCACCTGGAACCAGGGTGTTTGGCTGACTGCCTCTGTTACGGGCCATGCTGCAGGAGGATTCATCATTGCAACGGTACATGCCAGTGGTACGCTTTGGGTGATTTGTACATTGATTTTCATCGCCCTTTTTTCCTTGTTTCAGCTGCTTCCCAAACCGGCTTCCATAAAGGCAGGACAGCAAAAAACACTGGAGAGTGTAAAAGAAGGATTGCGGTTTGTATTTCGGACCAAAGAAGTTTTGGGCGCCATGACACTTGACCTGTTTGCAGTATTGTTCGGCGGGTTGGTAGCCATGGTACCAGTCTTTGCCAAAGACATTTTGAAGGTTGGTCCCATTGGCTTTGGCTGGTTGAATGCTGCCGCTGATATTGGAGCCATTATCATTATTCTCATCCTTACCTTTTTCCCGATGAAAAAGAACCAGGGCCGAACCCTGTTTTTTGCCGTGGGAGGTTTTGGATTGTGTATCATCCTTTTTGCTCTATCCAGAACTTTTTGGATTTCTTTTACAGCACTGTTGCTATCAGGTGTACTGGATGGAATCAGTGTGGTGATCCGCGGTACCATCCTGCAACTGAAAACTCCCGATGAAATGCGGGGACGAGTAATGAGTGTGAACAGCATGTTCATAAACAGCAGCAATGAAATTGGTCAATTTGAAAGTGGTGTGGCGGCACGTTTCCTGGGAGTAGTCCCATCTGTAATCTTTGGAGGAACCATGACCTTACTGGTAGTATTCATCACCTGGTTCAAAGCCCCCTCCCT
>JAGKTB010000024.1:0-3418 GCA_018993145.1 Flavihumibacter sp. | reverse complement strand
ATCTGGCACTACATAACGTTCAAGTAATCTTGCAAGAAGATGAACGGCATTGGCATGAACACCAATGGAAAGGCTTTCTCCTTTTGCCTTTGCTTCCAGGGCCCGGTCGATGGCTGCATCCAGGTCTTTTATTTTATAATCCAGATAACGGGTCTCCAGGCGCTTATCTATCCGCCATTCTTCCACTTCTGCAATCAGAGCCACACCTTCATTCATAGTGATAGCGAGCGGTTGTGCACCTCCCATACCACCTAGTCCGGCGGTAACGTTAAGGGTTCCTTTCAAACTCCCTCCAAAATGTTTGGCTGCCACCGCGGCATAGGTTTCATAAGTGCCCTGAACGATCCCCTGTGAACCGATATAAATCCAGGAACCCGCCGTCATCTGGCCATACATCATGAGTCCCTTTTTTTCAAGTTCATCAAAATGTTCCCAGGTGGCCCAGTTAGGTACCAGTTGGGAGTTGGAGATCAATACCCGGGGAGCATCCTCATGCGTTTGCAGGATCGCAACCGGCTTGCCGCTCTGGATCAGCAGAGATTCATCGTTTTCCAGGTGTTCCAGTGCTTTGATGATAAGGTCCATTGCTTCCTGGTTACGGGCTGCTTTGCCCCGGCCTCCATAAACAATCAGCTCTTCAGGGCGTTCGGCAACATCCGGATGCAGGTTATTGAGTAACATCAGCAGGGCGGCTTCCTGGAGCCAGCCTTTACAACGTTTTGGAGCAGCTATAGACATAATGGAACGTTTTAAATGTTGAAAGATGGGAAACTTTCGGTCATTGATACACCCCTGCTTTCTGCAAACTGATGAACTTCTTTTACAAATGACTGATTCCGGATCAGTTCATTTATACGTTCAATATCACGGGCGAAAATCCGGTCTTCTGATGCAAAACTTACATACTCACGTACATGATCATGCGCAAATTCAAGCACCGGACTGCTTTTCAGCGGCCGGCGGAATTCTATTGCCTGGCATGCGCTCATGAGTTCAATTGCCAGAATCGTTTCCAGGTTATCGATCACCTGGTTAAGCTTGCGACCACTGATGCTACCCATGCTTACATGGTCTTCCTGCCCCAGTGAAGTGGGAATACTATCTGCGCTGGCCGGAAAACAGAGGGTTTTGTTTTCCGTAACAAGAGCAGCTGTGGTGTATTGAGGAATCATAAATCCGCTGTTGAGTCCCACGTTGTTCATCAACAACATGGGTAAACCCCACTTCCCTTCCAGCAACAGATAACATCTGCGATCAGACATATTACCAATTTCAGCAGCAGCAAAGCAGTTATAATCCAGGGGAAGCGCAAGGGGTTGCCCGTGGAAATTACCACCACTGATTGTATGGTTGGCATCCAGCACGATAGGGTTATCCGTTACAGAATTCAATTCAGTTTCCGTAAGTTCTTTCAGGTGCAGCCAGGCATTCCGGGAGGCGCCGTGCACCTGGGGCATACAACGGAGAGAATAGGGATCCTGCACACGACCGCAATCAATATGACTGTCCATAATCTCAGAATCCTTCAACAACAAGCGCAAGCGATGTGCAACATACTGATTTCCTGCAAAGGGCCTCAATTCGTGAAGGGCAGACTCAAATGGGGCCTTTGTACCGGTAAGCGACTCAAGACTCATGGCGCCTATGATATCAGCGGCATCGAGGCAGTTTTGAAATCGCTCTACTGCTTTCACTGCATGGGCCAGAATAAATTGAGTGCCATTGATCAGTGCCAGTCCTTCTTTGGGCCCCAGTTGAACCGGTTCCAGAACATATTCAATCAGCACATCTGCAGCAGCCCGTCGTTTACCCCTGACAGTTAGTTCACCCAATCCGATAAGAGGAAGGCAAAGATGAGACAATGGAGCAAGGTCGCCACTGGCACCTACGCTACCCTTTTCCGGTACAATGGGAATAATATCATTATCAATCATCCAGCAGAGTCGTTCCAGGGTTGATAGCTGCACACCGGAAAAACCTTTGGCCAGGGCATGTACTTTGGTGACCAACATGAGTTTGGCAATTTCCGGAGCGATCGGATTGCCCACCCCCACGCTGTGACTTTGTAAAATTTTATACTGCAGGGTTCGGGTGTCTTCTTCTGAAATGGACGTATTGGCCAGGATCCCGAAACCAGTATTTACCCCATAAACAGTACGCCCTTCCTGTACAATCTGATTGACAGCGGCAGCGCTTGTCTGAATTTTCTGAATGGATTCCGGTCCCAGGTACCCCTGTATCTGTCCATTGGCAATACCCATAGCGATAGCAATGGTCAGGTGTTCCACCCCATATTGAAAGCGTTTATTCATTTCAGGTGTTTTTCGATTCGGTTAAAGATGGATTGCTTCCGGAGGGCTGTTTCAGTTTCCGAAATTGCCCGCATCAGGTGAGTAGTACTATCAGACTGCCGTAGCAGTTCTTCCATGGCCAATTGCAGAGCGTTCCATACGGGTTCCACCTGTCTCAGGAGTTTTTGCCCTTTTGGTGTGAAACTCACCACTTTTTTCCGGCCATCTTCTTTGTCGGAACTGGTTTTGATCAATCCCTTTTCCTGCAGTTTACTGATCAACTGGCTGGCAGCAGAATGAGATACTTCCAGTTCGGTGGAAATATCGCGGATAGATAGACTTTCCTTTTGTGAAAGCATGTAAAATACCGGAAACCACGCGGCATCGAAGCGGATTTGGTGTTTTTTATAAACAGCATTGACATCGGCCAGGAAGGATTCACTGATCCGGCGCAAGCGGCTACCAAAGAAAAGTACTCCGGTTTGTTGATAGAAGCTCAAAGGATTTCCATTTATTTATATAAGCGCTTATACAAATATAGCCGGATTCTCATCAAAGCCCAGATTTTACATCATTTTTTTGCCTGAAAACCGCATTCCATTATCTTTGCGCCCCGAGGGACCGGTAGCTCAGCTGGATAGAGCAACTGCCTTCTAAGCAGTAGGTCATTGGTTCGAATCCAATCCGGTTCACAGTTTTAAGCCGCTTTTTGAGCGGCTTATTTTTTGTCAAGGCAGTCCTGATCAGAGGGTTATTTCATGATCTATGGATATTTCTTCAAGGAATCGGGTATCATGTGAAACTACTACCAGGGTTCCTGTATACTGTTCAAGAGCTTTTGTAAGAATTTCCAGATTCTCAAGATCGAGGTTATTGGTCGGCTCATCCAGTATTATCATGTCTGGACTCTGTTGACCGATAATAAAGCAACACAACAATAAACGCATTCGCTCTCCCCCGCTCAGGTCCTTGCAGCAGGTTTCCCAGCTTTCTTTTTTAAAGAGAAATCTATGTAACCAAACGTTGATTTCATGTTCATCCAACCCGGTTTGATTAAATGATCTTGCCAATTCCTGAACAGATTTCTTCCTGTTAACTATGGAATACTCCTGGTCAATAAAAACCGC
>JAGKTB010000359.1:0-3875 GCA_018993145.1 Flavihumibacter sp. | reverse complement strand
AGAACGGTGTTGTCCACCTGTACAACCAAAATTTACCTGCAGGCTCGCAAATCCTCTCCTGATGTATTCAGCCACACTGATATCCACCAGGTCAAATACACTGTTTAGAAAATCGGGCATAGCCGTACGTTGTTCCAGGAAATCCTTAACCGCCTTATCTCTGCCTGTTTGGGTTTTGTATTCTTCGAAACGACCCGGATTAAAAATTCCCCGGCAATCAAATACAAATCCTCCACCGTTATCAGTCGGGTCAGATGGAATTCCTTTTTTATAGGAGAAGCTATGAATATTGACAACAAGCAGCGTTGATTCATCTGCCTGTAAGGGTTCAAATCTTGCCATCACTTCAGCACTGGTACAGAACTGAAGACATTTATCAAATTCTGGAACAGCGATACCCATCTTCCGATTGCCCGTGAATGCACTCAGGTTTTTCAGGGCTTGAGGAATGCTGGTCAGAAACTGTGCTTTTCGCTGGAAGAAGCCTCTGAAGCCATATGCACCCAGCACCTGTAATAAGCGGATCAGGACATATCCATTGTATTGAATAGTAAACATAACCGGATCGACCGGATTTGGTAAAATTTTGTTTACCTCTCCGATATAATATTCGAGCAGGCTGTTTTTCCATTCCTCAGGCAGGTTGGCCCTTGCCTGCCACAACATGGATGCTACATCGTATTGCAGGGCTCCAAGCATACCGCCCTGGTAATCGATGAAATGAACCTGTCCGTCTTTCACCATGATATTCCGGCTTTGAAAATCCCGGAACATGAAATGTTTGTTTTCAGTATGCGTGAGATAAGTGCTCAGGGCATCAAAATCATCCAGTAGTGCCTGTTTATCGTAAGGAAACTTGAGCGTGTCAAGAAAATAATATTTGAAATACAACAGATCACTCAGGATTGCCTGCTTTCCGAACTCCCGGGCAGTCAGGCATTTTGAATAATCGATATATTCTCCCCCCTTTATCTGAAGATGCGCCAGTTTGGAAAGGCTTTGCTGAAATAATTCGAAAACTTCCTCTGTAAATCCTTTTTCTTCCAGTTCATTCAAAAGCGAACGATCTCCAAAATCTTCCTGCAAATAGATATCATGCTCCTCGTTCACTGCAAACACATTGGCAACTGGTGCACCCGCCGCTTTCAGTGATTCGGTAAAAGAAAGAAAGGTTTCGTTCTCTTTAATATGTGGATTATAGGTAGCAATCGCTGAATTAACAACTGCTTCCGGTGCGCCTTTCACCCTGAAATACATGCGGTCGCTACCCGATTGTGGCAATTTGCTGATGCCAGCAGCCGCTTGCCCTGAAAACTGCTGCCAGAGCTGATCAATGCGTTCAATTATTTGTTCCATAGTAGGCGTCAAATATAAGAACGCTGCTATCAAAAAAGCTTCATTTGTTGGCCGGGCCGCGAAAACTGGCTGGTATCATGGCTCCACCGTTCTCCATCCAATCCATATAACTGCCGGAACTTTTTAAATTGCTGGTTGATGATGGCTGCCTGCTGCCCTTCTCCCCGCATTCGGGTTCCAAACCGGCTATCATTCACTTTTCCTCCATGCCCTTCCTCAATGCTATGCCATACTTTGTTAGCCCGATCCGGAAAATTGGCGTATAACCAATCATGGAAGATCAGCTTAACTGCACCGTTTAATCGGACAAACGTATAGGCAGCAAATGTTGCTCCTTCCGCTGCTGCACGCTCAAGAATAGAAGGCAGTTCATGATCATTTAAACCCGGAATAACCGGACCAATCATTACCCCTGTATGTACTCCTTTCCGGCTTAATTCACGAATCACTCTTAGTCGTTGCTCCGCAGTAGTGGTGCGGGGTTCCATTTGCCTGCGTAAGGATTCATCCAGGCTATTGATTGAAACCAGCACAGATGCCATGCGTTTTTCTCCCATCGATGCCAGCAAATCAGCATCCCTTAAAACACCCGCATTTTTTGTGATAATACCTACGGGCTGATTGAATTCCCTGCACACCTCCAATAACTTTCTGGTCAATCGGAAACGTTGTTCTGCAGGCTGGTAGCAATCTGTATTGCCGCTTATTGATATAGGTTGGCATTCCCAGCCAGGTCGCATCAAAAACTTCCGCAGCAATTCCGCCGCATTTCGCTTCACGATGATCTTTCGCTCAAAATCTAATCCCGCACTATACCCCCAATACTCATGTGAATTGCGTGCATAACAATAAATGCAACCGTGCTCACAACCCTGGTAGGGATTCATGCTGTAAAACATGTTTACATCCGGACTATCCACTTTATTGACCAGGCTTTTGGCTTCCTGTTCCAGGTATTGTGTGGCAATATCGGCATCCACCCATTCATCAATGGCAGTTTCCTCCATGCGTGATGTATGAGTAGCATCAAAACGGTTCGATGGATTGATCTGGGCTCCTCTACCCCGCATTTTCGGCAAGCTCCCGTCTTCTTTTTCTGCTGCTTTCTTCATGAACCGTTTGATTATTTACTTCTTTTGAATCAGGCTTCAAACAGGGATTGTTGCTTCACGCCTACCGGAAGATTTCTTAATTCCACCCGTTGGATGATTTGCCAGTTGGGGTTACCTGCTGATCGTTTTAACAGCAGACAGGCATCTGCCAGGAACTGGGCTGAAAATGATTTTTGCGCATACTCCAGCCAGGCTTTGTCAAATACATGAGATGGCAGTTTTCCCGCAACCAGGATTTTGTGCTCTGTTATGAAGAAGGGGGTATGTTCCTTGTCAAGCCGTAGCAGCGATTGAATTGATTTCAAATCGCGTGTTATTCCTGCTAATCCTGCATCACCGGAACTTCCCGAACGCGCAGCAACCGGAACATAAATACTGTGGGAAGGTTGCGCAGCAAAGTCCTGGAACCGGATTTGAAAAGGTCGCCAGCCGGTGGCTAACTGATAAATGGATTGCTTTACCCTTTCTTCCAATAATTGCCGTTGCCTGAATTTCACCAATGGTAACAACACTTGTTGTCCAGCGCCATAGGGCATCGGATATTTCTCCTGGAAACCCATTCGGATTTTTCTGATTTTCTCCTTCACCGCATCCGGAATAGACCATACCAATTGGTATTCATGCTCCTGGTACCCCGGCATTGATGAATACCGAAAAAAACCTTCCTGTCTTTTTTCACCAACCGACTGATGCACTTGCATAACCAGAATTTTAATGATTAATACCTGCTTGTTTAAATCCCTCAGGCAGCAGGGAGAACCTCGAAACCAACCGGTATTCATTCGCCCACTGCTCGGTTACCAATAACTCTACTTCCCGCAATTCAACAACTTCATAAAAAGTGGAGGCTGAAAAAGCCATTAGTACCTCCCGCTCAATACTACTATCCAGTTCATCCAGCAAATGGAGCCTTGGGTGAGAAAATAATTCGAGTCCATGGCATCCATTTCCCTGCAACCAACCTTCCAGCACCCGGAAACTATCCGTTAGTCGCCGGAAGGGTTCCGCATTTTGTACACGCCAATACAAAGGTTTACCCGGCATGCTTCCATAATTATTGAATGCAAATCGGAAACCCGACTGATTGCTCAGTATGCGGTTGATCCATCGCAACAGCGTGCCTTCCATCTCTTCCCTCGCCTGGAAACGTGCAACTGTGAGCACTGATCTTGATAACTTAACTAGCTGTGCCTTTCTGAGACCTTCCAGTTCAGCAGCCGTTTCTGCCACCGCACACAGAATCGTCTCCGGCAGCTTTACATTCAATTCATAGTTCTTTGCATAGGATCCGCCGCCCGCACCCATGGCTGCTTCCCCCTTGCTGGCCGCACCTTCTTGTCCAGCCGGTTTGTTGAAGATTTCAGGTTTGCTCATCGCTTCGGATTTTAAACCAACTTATTTAGCATA
>JAGKTB010000358.1:0-6084 GCA_018993145.1 Flavihumibacter sp. | reverse complement strand
TGAAGGTCGGCCATCTCGGCCATCTCCAGCAGGTTGCCCGTCATGAGGCGAACCTCCTTTTTGAGCGGCATTCCGACGTATCAATGAAATTTTTGTCAATCCGGGTGCAGCCACTTTGATGATGCCAACTTTTGTTCGCCTGAATCTCGGCCGGTCACCATCCGCTTCTTTTGCACCTGTTGTTGCTGTTAAATATAAACGTAAAGTATCACTGGCATTATTAAACAAATCAAACTCTGTTCCATCGCTGTCTTTGCAGGCATGATAATCTACTTCAACCTGGTAATACCCAGGCTCCAGGAAGTTTACCTCCCAACTGGCAGCCCCATCCTGCTGGTTCCATTTATTGATGACCGTACGATGTTTCCATTCACCAAATTTTTCCATCCAGCTTAACTTATTGAAAGCCGCCCCTTCGGTGATTGCAAATGCTGCGGACAAGGTTGTCGGATAGTTTGGATCAATCGCCATAGAAGCTTGAACCCTGGGCTCACCATCCAATTCAACCCGAATACATTCCAGCAATTGTTTGGAGGTTCTGACCGGCAGCTCAATTTTCAAAACACCCTTATTGAAAGAATATCTGAGTTTTTCATTGGTATTCTTTGTGACTACCGTTTTTATTTTATTTCCAATTCCGGTTAAATAGATACTTTCACCCGGCTTCCAGTCGAACACAAATAGATTCAGGTTATTTTTTGTTACGGTAACATCACCCCAGGGAAATGCCTGCAGCCAGGGAGATGCTTTTGCACCGTAAATAGCATCTGGATATTGTCTGATCCACTTGCCTACTGTCAGGATTTGATCCACATTAAACTTAGGCAGGGTGCCATCTGCTTTTGGCCCGATATTCAGCATATAGTTACCTCCTCTTGCAATTACAGAAACGAGGTCTCTTGCCATTACATCTGCGGTTTTCCAGTTTTCATCATACCACGCAAAACCCCAGGAATCGTTGGAAGTATTTATTGCTTCCCATAAGCCCTGAACATTTTTCACCGGTATTTCATGATCACCATAGGTTTCATAATCTCCTACACCATTTCCAATCCGGCTATTGATCATAGCCCGGGGTTGATATTGTTTAACCAGCTTTACCAATTCGAGCGATTGCTCTTTTGTCATTTCGCCCGGTGTATCAAACCAGATCAATGAAATCGGTCCATAATTCGTTAGTAGTTCTTTTACCTGTGGGATGCATTTATTCTTGAAATAAGCTGCAAAAGATTGTTTCGGGAGGTCTTTACTCCAGTTATTGATTTCATGCCAGTCCTGGAATTGAGAATAATAAAATCCCAATCCAATACCTTCTTTCTCGCAGGCTGCGGCAAGCTCTTTCAGGGGGTCTCTTTTGAAAGGGGTAGCACTGGTAATGTTAAAGGGATGGAAGGAGTTGAACATGGCAAATCCCTCGTGATGCTTAGCCGTAATAACAATGTATTTCATGCCCGCATTTTTCGCGATCTGAACCCATTCGCTCGCATTGAACCGAACCGGATTAAAGAATTGTGCAGCTTCTTCATATTCTTTGATATCCGCTTGTGCGAGGTACATAATCCATTCACCAATTCCATACAGTGTTTTGCCTTTCCATTGATTGGAATATTGGGAATAAAGTCCCCAATGCAGGAATAACGCATATTTTGATTCGGTAAACCAATCGCTTAGGGGATGTTTTTTATCCACTACGATAGTATCCCTGGCAGTCTGTTGGGTGAAAGCAGAAAGAGAAGACAGGATCAGTAATCCAATTGTTAGTATTCTTACCATATGCTTCTGAATTTACTCAATAGAAGATGCAAATCCCTATAAATAAGCAATTAGGATAGAATGATGTAAGATTTAGTGAATATTGAATAACTGGAATCAATAAGGAGACGGACTAACAGAAGTCCAGCCACCATCAATAACCAGACTTTGTCCGGTTATATGCCTTGCCTGATCTGATACCAGGAAGAGTGCCGCTGCTGCAATATCAGAGGCAGTAGCCGGCCTGCCCATAGGTGTGATACGAGACCATACAGCTTCATAATTTTTATCATGCAGGGTTCGCTCGGTTAAGGTTGCCCCGGGAGCAATGGAATTTACATTTATCCGGTATTGAGATAACTCGATTACCAGATTCTTTGCCAGCATTTCAAGAGCAGCTTTCGTCATTGAATAGGCCGCCAGGTATTTATGTGCCTGGTGGCCGGTTACGGATGACATAAACAGAAGGGATCCTCCGGTTGCCTGTTGCTTCATCTGGTTGGCAGCAGCCTGTGCAAGAAAGAAACTTCCATTCAGATTTACTTTGATAACACGATTAAAGGAATCTTCCGGATAGGTGAGAAAATCACCAAACAAGGTTATACCGGCATTTGCGATGGCGATATCCAGTCGCCCTGTTTGTTCAACTGCTTTTGCTACTATGCTATTAATGAACTGGCTATCACTGGAATCACCAGGCACTGCGGTGCAGCTGCCGGATTCCTTTTGTATTTGCTCAGCAGCCTGAGCAGCTGCGGCTGGATCGATATCATTCAAAAACACATGCGCCCCAGCTGCAGCAAGTTGCCTGGCAATTTCAAAACCGATACCAATAGCTGCGCCGGTGATAATAGCAGTTTTGTCCTGAAAATTTCCTGTAGTCATAGGTTTTCTTTTAATGAGAATCACGCAGCACATCGCTACCGGATTTTCCTTTTAAGAAATCAAAATCCGCCCCGAGATGAGCCTGTTCAACATGCGAAACAAATAGTTTGGCATAACCTCTGTGGAATGGATTGACGGGTGCTGGAAGCGCTGCCTTTCTTTTTTCTAATTCCATTTCATCCACCAGCAAATTCAATTGACGTCCTTTTGCATCCAATTGAATGAGATCACCATTCTGTACCAGCGCCAACGTACCGTTCACAGCTGCTTCGGGAGAAATTTGAAGCACCACGGTTCCAAAACCTGTTCCACTCATACGGCCATCAGAAATGCGAACCATATCCTTTACACCTTTTTCGAGAAGTTTTTTGGGCAGTCCCATGTTTCCCACTTCCGGCATACCCGGGTAGCCTTTGGGGCCCACATTTTTTAAAACAAGAACAGAATTTTCATCCACCTCCAGATCAGGGTCATCGATTCTTGCTTTATAGTCTTCAATATTTTCAAATACAACCGCTATACCTGTGTGCTGCATCAGTTTGGGATCCGCTGCAGAAGGTTTCATAACACCACCACCTTCGCAAAGATTTCCATGGAGCACGATAAATCCAGCTTGCTGATTAAAGGGTTCCTCCATAGAGGAAATGATCTCCCTGTTATAGACAATTGCTTGTTCGATATTCTGCCGAACCGTTTTACCATTTGCTGTGAGGCAATCCAGCTCTAATTCATTCCTGAGTTCCTTCATTACAGCAGGAATCCCGCCAGCATAGTAAAGATCTTCCATAAAATAGTTTCCGGAAGGTTGAAGATTGGCAAGTAGCGGAATGTTTTTAGAAAGCCTATCAAAATCATCAATGGTCAGCGGGAGCTCAACCCGACCAGCAATAGCAAGTAAATGAATAACGAAATTGGTAGAACCACCAATTGCTGCATTCACTTTGATGGCATTTTCGAAGGCAGCACGGGTAAGTATAGCCGAAGGAGTCAGCTCCTCCCGCACCATGTCAACGATTCGTTTTCCTGAAAGTTGAGCCAGCACTTTCCTGGCAGCATCCACTGCAGGAATAGCCGCATTTCCAGGTAAGGATAAGCCCAGCGCTTCTACCATACTGGCCATAGAAGAGGCAGTACCCATTACTGCACAATGTCCTTTGCTGCGGCACATACCTGCTTCAGCCATATTCAGTTCTTCCTCCGACATGATACCGGTTCTGACATCTTCAGAAAATCGCCAGAGATCGCTGGTACCAATATCCCGGCCTTTAAATTTTCCGGTTAGCATGGGGCCACCGGACACAACAATAGTTGGAATATTGACACTGCAGGCACCCATCACCAATGCCGGTGTTGTTTTATCGCAACCACAGAGCAAGACCACACCATCAACCGGATTGGCACGGATGGATTCCTCCACATCCATACTAACCAGGTTCCGGTAGAGCATGGCTGTTGGCTTAATGAGCGTTTCTCCCAGCGACATAACAGGAAATTCAACCGGAAATCCGCCTGCCTCAATGATTCCTTTTTTTACAGACTCCGCCAGTTCACGAAAATGTCCGTTACAGGGAGTAAGTTCTGACCAGGTATTACAGATCCCGATAACCGGTTTGCCCTGAAGTTCATAATCGGGTATTCCCTGGTTCTTCATCCAGGCCCTGTAGATAAATCCGTCCTTTCCTTTTTTCCCGAACCATTGCTGGCTTCTGAGTGATTGCTCCATTTTGGGTATGTTTATGACCCGCCAGCTAAAGAGGTAAAACAGGCGGCAACTAAATGTAATTAACTTTTGGAAGAATACATATTTGATCTAAAGGAAGTCGTTTCAGAGTTGAAAACGCATTTAAAATTGTTCTTGTAAATTACATATACTCAAATCTATTTTATGTGGATTGCTACATTTCTGCTGATTCTATACATGTGTGTTCCAGTTAGCGGAAAAACACAAACAAATCAAAAGGAATCAATCCTAGCAAAGGATCATCTTTTATTTCTTGAACAATTAACCAGAGATGTTCTGGAAGCATCCAGAATATATCCTGAACAATTCATTTCAAAAGAATTCGGGTCTAATAAAACGGGGGGTACGCTAATCAGACCCGGCGGAAGGAATGCCTATCCATCCTTCTGGATAAGGGATTATGCAATGTCATTGGAAACAGGCTTTATTTCAGTAGCTGAACAAAAGCACATGTTAGAATTAACGGCCTCTACACAGTGTGATCAGGCCTGGATCACCAAAGGTGGAAGTCTGGTGCCCGCTGGATCGATTGCGGATCATATCAGGATTGATGATGGCAAGCCGATTTATTTTCCCGGTACGTATGACTTTGAAAACCAGGGAACTCCGGAGTTTGGAACATTGCCTCCCTTTTGTGATCAGTTCTTTTTTATTCATATGGCTCACTATTACGTAATTCAAAGCCGTGATCGAAAAATTCTCAAGAAAGAAATTAATGGCACAAGGTTGATAGACCGGCTAAAGGCAGCCTTTCATATGCCGCCTTCCAATGGTATAACATATATGGTGTATGCTACAGAAAAACTGAGAGGGGTGGATTTTGGATTCAGGGATGTACAGACAATAACCGGTGATTTGTGTTTTGCATCTATTCTGAAATACAGGGCAGCAAATGAACTTGCAGATTTATTGGAGCTGGTTAAACCTCAGGATGCACAACAGTACCGAATGATTGCAGAAAAGATAAAAAGTTCTTTACCAGGGATATTTTCAGATAAAAGAGGAATGTTAATGGCTTCAACAGGAAGAAGCAAGCAACCGGATGTTTGGGCTACCGCACTCGCTGTTCATTTTGGATTACTGGAAGGAGATGCAGCTATGAAAGTCTCCAGGCTTTTTGCTGATGCCTATAAAGCAGGTAGTTTAAGTTATAAAGGTAACATCCGGCATATACTTACAACAGATGATTTCAATGAGAACACGGCCTGGGAAATATCCCTTTCCCCAAAAAACTTATATCAAAACGGAGCTTACTGGGGTACTCCAACCGGATGGGTAGTAAATGCGATTAAACTTTCAGACCCCGGATCTGCAGCTGCACTTGCCCGTGAGTATATGGATGAATTAATAGAAAATGATTTCCGGAAAGGTGAAACATACGGAGCGCCCTATGAGTGTTTTAATCCATCCGGATATAATCAGAATCCAGTTTATCTGACATCTGTTGCTTGTCCGCTGGTTGTTTTCAGAAAATTGTAAATTACTTACTTCCATAAAAGTATAGGCAATAAATTATTTGCAAGCAATAACAAACACCACTGGAAAACAACTATAGATGCCCAAAAACTTATTTTCAGATAATACCTTTCCTGTAGTTTCACCTGTAAAATGAGTGATAGAATTGCAAAAAATGGAAGTATCATGGATCCCATTGCCAATAAGAAATTTCCAAAAGTAAACTCTCCTATTCTTAAAAATGACTGATT
>JAGKTB010000357.1:0-3841 GCA_018993145.1 Flavihumibacter sp. | reverse complement strand
GCCATTATTCAATGCTTCTCCGGTTCCCCAATTCCAGAACCAGTGCCAGTTGTAATGAATCAGGTTATCGCGGTAGGCCGTCCGGGGAGCAGGCCCCTGCCACAGTTCATAATCCAGGTGTGATGGTACAGCTGCAGGCTTGCCTTTTCCAATGGATTTTCGATTGGCAGCATACCATCCCTTTGCAAAATAAACACGGCCGATTACATCATCTTTCAACTCCTGCATAGCCTGTTGTACTTTAGGAAAGGAACGACGCTGGTTTCCCATCTGGATCAGCTTCCCGTATTTCGCAGCTGCAGCTACCAGTATTTCTCCCTCCGCCGGATTATGGCTACAGGGTTTCTCCACGTATACATGTTTACCCGCCTGCACAGCCATCAAGGTAGCAGGTGCATGCCAGTGATCCGGTGTTGCTATACAAATGGCGTCCAGGTCTTTTTCTTCCAGCAGCTTGCGTACATCGGTATAGCCTTTTGGTCTTTTACCTGTCTGCTTCTGAATGGCAGCAATGGTTTTTTCCAACACCAGTTTGTCAACGTCACATATATACCCAACTTCAACACCCTGCATGCCCGCAAAGAGCTCAGCCAGATAGGCACCCCTGCTATTGGTACCCACTACACCAATCACCACCCGGGAACTGGGTGGCACACCCGCTTTCAGGAAATGGGGGAAAAACAAAACACCTGTTGCAGCCAATGCCGACTGCTGGAGAAATTTTCTACGGTCAGCCATACGTTTAATTTATGGTAAGCATGTTGCTATTAAAATTGCACTTTCCGCAGCTTACCCCCAAGTTTTCTTATGCAAACGTTTACGGCCTCTGAGTCCGGATAGAATCACCTTCCTGTATAACAGAAGGAAGTGTTGGCGATGCCTCTGCCGGATAGATTTTCTTCTTTTTTATCACTTTAAAAAGCAATTCCGCAGCCTCCTTTCCGATTTCAAAGGCTGGCTGCACGATGGAAGCAAGGGAGGGGCTCAGGAACCGGGCAGCTGCCAGATTGGTGAAGCTGATTAATTGATAGTTTTCCGGAATAGACTGCCCCAGTTGTCGACTGATCTCATATAACAATAAAGCCATCGACTCCGATGCGCCTAAAAAAGCATCCGGCTGATAAATGGCAATAAAGTCCTTCAACCTGGCAATATCCTCATCCGGCTGGCCGCTCCCACTGAAAACCATGGGTTCTGCGCCTGGCCTGAATTGTTGTACAGCTTTCTGATAACCGGCCAGTCTGGTACGGGTAATATACAAATCAGGATTCAGTCCCAGGAAAGCAATTCGTTCAGCTCCCCTTTCTATCAACAGCCGAGTCGCTTCATAACTGATAACCTCATTATTGGTACTCACTTTCGGAACATCCAGTTCATTCACCAGGCGGTCGAACAATACCAGTGGATAATTAGCTGCCACCAGCTGATCCAGGTGCGCATATCCGTTTCCGTTATGAGTTACTGAAATGAGTAAACCATCCGCTCTGCCATTACCCAGGAGTTGCACAAATTCGAGTTCCTTTACAGGGTCTTCGTGTGTCAGATAGATTAATACATGATAATTGTTTAACCGCGCGATGCTTTCCACACCACTGATGACCTGGGAAAAAAAATGATTTTCCACTTCCGGAACAATAACGGCAATGGTTTTACTGGAACCCGCGCGAAGGCTACTGGCATACACATTCGGACTGTATCCCAGTTCGTTGGCAGCCTGCTTCACTTTTTCTCTTGTTGTTGCTGAAATTTCATGACTGTTTTGCAGGGCACGCGAAACAGTAGCGATGGACAACCCCAGCTGCTCAGCTATTGTTTTGATGGTTATCCTTTTCATCTTATTCCTCCAGGAAATCCAGATCTCTGCCATGCGTTTCAGAGATCGTCAGTGTTGAATAAATACCTATGACAAAACAGATCAGGCCCACCAGTGCACCTGCCTGAATCACGCTAAATCCTCCTTTAAATATACCATAGAGCGTAGTCATGCCAACCACTGTACCACGAACCATATTCGGAATCGTAGTGGCTGCTGTTGCTCTTAAATTGGTTCCAAACTGTTCCGCACCAATCGTTACAAACATGGCCCAGTAACCTATTCCGAGTCCCAGTAACAAATTGACCCCGTAAAACATAGTAGCCGAATTGATTCCGGCGAACAAATAAATCAGGCTGGCTGCCAGGGTAAACAACATCATGTAGAGTACTGCTTTTTTCCTGGATTCCAGGGCATGACTGATCACACCACTCGATAAATCACCAATGGATAAGCCTACATAACACCACATGATGGAAAGCCCGGGTTGTATGGGCGTTTCAATTCCCAATGCGGTACCGAACTCATTGCTGAAGGTGGCAAGAATACCAATTACAAACCAGGTTGGCAATCCCATTCCAATGCATTTAAGGTAGCGTACCAACCGGTCTTTATTGGTGAACAAGGAAAAGAAGTTTCCCTTTTTCACATGATGTTGTTCTTTTAATGCAGAAAAAACGCCGGACTCAAATACCCCCACCCGCATTAAAAGGAGGGCGATCCCCATTCCACCTCCAATGAAATAAGCTGTTCTCCAGTCGAAGAGTTCCACAGTAAAATACGCAGCCACTGCCCCCAGCAATCCTACGCCGGCAACCAGGGAGGTTCCCAGGGCACGCAATTTTTTAGGCAGCACTTCGGCTACCAGTGTAATCCCTGCACCCAGTTCACCCGCCAGCCCGATGCCTGCAATAAAGCGGAGTATCTTGTAGGTATCCGGATCTTTTACAAAACCACAGGCAATATTGGCCAGTGAATAGGTAAGGATTGATCCAAACAAGACTGACAAACGTCCTTTTTTATCGCCTAAAACACCCCAGAGAATGCCTCCTATCAATAAGCCGGTCATCTGCCAGTTAAGGATGGACGCGCCAACGGTCGAAAGAGACGCTTCATCCAGTCCCATACTTTTTAAGCTGGGTATTCTTACAATGCCGAATAATAACAAATCATAGATATCAACAAAATAACCAAGGGCAGCTACTATAACCGGTATGCTGAACAAATGCTGGTAGGTCGTTTTCTGCATATGGGGTATCAATGCGTTGAATAAAGTTCTAAATATAATTTATCTGAGTTGAACGCCAACCGTTGAATCCGGCTGACAAGCTTCCTGGTGAAATAATTTAATACGACTTCCTGTTTCAAGCTCAACAGTTAACAGGTACCCATAACCGACAAACTCAGTTTCTTTGACATGTCCTTTAAGCGGTGCCGTATTAACAGCGCTAAGCTGAAACTGTGCCGGCCGGATGATTTTGGGAAACTCCACTCGCTCTCCGCTCAATTGCTCCCATTCACTTGCATTCAGCACCGAATAAGCGCCCAGTAAGCCGGCTGTATATTCATCTTCCGGGGCATAAAACAAACTGGCAGGATTTCCTTTTTGAAGCTGCCTACCCTCGCGTAGGATCAGCAGTTCATCCGCCCAGCTTAGCCAGTCGCCCGGGTCGTGTGATACCAGTACCCAGTTTATTTGCATGGCCTTACCCAGATCCAGCATCACCTGCTTCATGGTCTGTTTATGGAGTGCATCCAGATTGGAGAAGGGCTCATCCAGCAGAAACAATACTGGCGCACCTACCAGCAGACGTGCCATGGCAATGCGTTGTCTTTCACCACCCGACAACTGATCTGTTTTACGATTCAGTAAATGATCGATCTGGCAAAGCCGGTATATTTCTGCAGCCTCCTGTTCCGTTACTTTTTCCGCATAGTTTAAAGTTTCCTGTACCCGGTAATTGTTTCGCAATTCAAAATGTTGCGACAAATAGGCAATCTTACGGTGTCCTGGTATTAGTTTTTCCC
>JAGKTB010000356.1:0-3616 GCA_018993145.1 Flavihumibacter sp. | reverse complement strand
GGTTGCAACTCCAGCAAATAGCAGCCAGCAAAAAAATAGATAGCCAGGTTTTCATGTGTGTTCCTTTTTTTCAGCTACAAAGTTAGTGATCCCTTTCAGCTCTTCAATCAAATGGTATACAATCGGACATCTGCCATAATGCATGAGTGTACTAAAAATCCGATCGCGGAACCCATCCCTGTGCAATCCGGGGAATTCACGACATTCTGCAAACCGGTCTTCATAAACCATGCACTTATTTTCAAGGAGAAAATGGCAAGGAATGGTATTAATAATCAATTGGCCACCCATACTTTCTTCCAAATGAGAATCCTTTAACTCAGCAAGTGTACAGCCCAAACGGTCAGCCAGTTCATTGGCTTCCTGTCGGGTTACATTGATCATCAGGCTCCTGCAGCAATTGCCACAGGCCGTACAATCAACCTTTGACGATATCCTGAAATTAAGGTCATGAACCAGTTCATCAAGATTACCAGCATAGGCTCCGAGAAAACGTCTGAACTGCTCATTCTCCAGTAACCGCTCTTCTGACTCCGTTGCAATAAATCCGAGATCGATGGGGTAGGTGGAGGAATTATTCATCCTCCTCCTCCCATTCTTCTTCTTCCTCTTCGTCGTAAAGAGACAAAACAGCGGAAGCACTTTCATAATCCAGTTCCTCCACAATTTCTTCAATCGGGTCGGTTCTCTTCTTCCAGAAATCCTCTTCGATTTGTCCGAAACTCCGGAGCAGCATACACTTGTCTGTCAGTGCCAATACCGAGATCAATTCGATATCGGTATCTTTTTCGCTTCTCAGCAGGTAAAAATTACCTGGTTGTAAGTCAGCATAAGTTGCCATATAATTTGTTTTTACGGGTCTCTACCTAATCCGGCTTATTCCTCCCCATCCTCATAATAGGCATCCTCACTGCTGTAATAGGCCGCTTGCCATTCTTTAATTTTCTCTTCCGACAATAACTCCAGGATCTCATGAATGGAATCCTGTTTTTTTCTCCATTCTGTTGTTTCTGTCTCCCCAAACCTGGTTATGAACAGACAGTAATCAGTTTCCAGATTCACTTTTATTAGTGAAATGGGCCCTTCCGGCTGCTCCTGGATCAGATAATAACAACTCGTCTCCAATAAGGAATAGTTATACATACGCTACCATTTTTCAACAATTAAACTAATATAACGGGTTGTAAATCAGAACTATACGGGTTAGTATTGGACCGTATGGTTAAGGCTCTGCCGTGGGTTAGTAAGGGGGCAGTTGAAGCTTGTTAACCGGTGCGGGAGATCAAAAATAGGATTAATCCGGCAGCTCTGCAACGGGGTTTTAACCTTGCTTCAAATTTAATTAAGGCTTAATTTATCTTAGTTGATTTTCAACTACTTAGTTCCAAAAGCGGGTTATCCACAGCGGTGCAGAAAGCCGGTGCGGCCAGATGGTCCTACTTTTTTATATTTGCCCGCTTGAGCAGCATAGATCGCAAGGCAGCTATAAAATCGAAAGCGTATGGCAGAAATTAGTAAAAAAGGAGCGGAGTATACCGAAGATTCAATCAGAAGTCTCGACTGGCGCGAACATATCCGGCTTAGACCCGGTATGTATATTGGTAAACTGGGGGATGGCAGCAGTGCGGATGACGGCATATATGTCTTAATCAAGGAAGTGCTCGACAACTGCATTGATGAACATATGATGGGGTATGGAAAGCAGATTGAAATAACCATCAAAGACCGGTCTGAAACGGTTCGTGATTATGGTCGGGGAATTCCTTTGGGAAAGGTTGTGGATGTGGTAAGTAAGATCAATACCGGAGCCAAATATGACAGCAAAGCTTTTCAGAAAAGCGTGGGATTAAACGGTGTAGGTACAAAAGCAGTGAATGCCCTCAGCACCTATTTTAAAGTTACTGCCTATCGCGAAGGCAAAGAAAAGTCCGCAGAATTTGAACGTGGTGTACTTACCAAAGAACATAAGGAAAGCAGCACCCAGCAAGCCAATGGTACCCAGGTTCAGTTTTTCCCGGATGATACAGTGTTCAGAAATTTTCACTTCCAGGAAGAGTATATTGAAAACCTGCTCTGGAATTATTGTTTCCTCAATGCCGGACTGGTGATCGTTTTCAACGGCAAAAAATTTGTCAGCAAAAATGGTTTGCTGGATCTCCTGCAACGCAAAACAAATGAAGATGAGTTACGCTATCCAATCATCCATTTAAAAGGAGAAGATATTGAGGTTGCTGTTTCTCACAATAATGATTATGGAGAAGAGCTGTTCAGTTTTGTAAACGGTCAGCATACCACGCAGGGAGGTACCCACCAGCAGGCTTTTCGGGAAGCCTATGTAAAAGTAATCCGCGATTTTTTCAAGAAAGATTATGAGGCCGCGGATATCCGGGCGAGCATTGTTGCAGCAGTAGCAGTTCGGGTGGTGGAACCAGTATTCGAATCGCAAACCAAAACCAAACTTGGCTCGCAGTATATTGAAGAAGGTGGACAGAGTATGAAGAATTTTGTGCTGGAATTCCTGGCAAAGGAACTTGATAATTTCCTGCACAAACAACCTTCAACCGCTGAGGCTCTTAAGAAAAGGATTGAACAAAGTGAGCGGGAACGAAAGGAACTTGCCGGTATTAAAAAACTTGCAAACGAAAGGGCCAAGAAAGCAAACCTGCACAATAAAAAACTGCGCGATTGCCGGTTCCATTACAATGAGGAACCCACAGGAAAAGACAAGGAAGCGGTTGCCCAGAAACAACGCGAAAGTACCATCTTTATCACTGAGGGTGATTCAGCAAGTGGTTCCATTACCAAGTCCCGCAATGTGGAAACCCAGGCTGTGTTCAGCTTAAGAGGTAAGCCCCTCAACTGCTTCGGACTTACCAAAAAAGTAGTATATGAAAACGAAGAATTTAACCTGCTGCAACATGCGTTGAACGTAGAAGATGGTATTGAAAACCTGCGCTATAATAATATCGTAATTGCAACCGATGCCGACGTGGACGGTATGCATATCCGGCTGTTGCTCTTGACATTTTTTCTGCAGTTTTTTCCCGACCTGGTTAAAAACGGACATGTCTATGTATTGGAAACCCCCTTATTTCGTGTCCGCAATAAACAGGAAACAATTTACTGTTACGATGAGTCTGAAAAACAGGCAGCCATTAAAAAACTGGGCAACAAACCTGAAATAACCCGATTTAAAGGTTTGGGCGAAATATCGCCGGATGAGTTCGCCCGTTTTATCGGCGAAGACATGCGCAAACAACCCGTGCTGGTGATGCCGGAAACCCATATCCAGCAATTGCTAGAATATTATATGGGTAAAAACACACCGCAGCGGCAGGATTTTATCATAGACAATCTTAAGATTGAACTGGACCTGGCAGAAGAACTGCCTCAATAATTTGTGGAATCATGATTCATATTGTTTTCAATGAACCGGATATCGCTGTTTTAAAACAGGCGATTGAAATGGACGAAAGCCTGCTGGGAGAAGTATTGGTGATCCGCGACGACTACGCGGTTGGTCCTATCCAGGATTTATACCGGGGTGAAGGGCGGGAAGTCCGGCAGTTATGGTGGAAAGAGGTACTGGCAGGAGGCGACTATGAGAGTAAGATAG
>JAGKTB010000355.1:0-5477 GCA_018993145.1 Flavihumibacter sp. | reverse complement strand
ATTTTATCGCGACCAATAGAGGTTTCTGCACCACCTTTACCGGTTTCACGAGCCCTTCCACGGGCGGCAACTACTACTTCTGTAAGTTGCTGCTGCGTATCAGATAGGGTAAAGTTCTGGGTTTCAGTTTCACCCAGATTCACAAATACGTCTTCACGGGTTGCCGACTGAAATCCAACAAAAGAAACCTGGATTTTGTAGGGACCGCCTGTATTAATGTTAGCGAGGTCATAGCGGCCACCTGTTCTGGTCACTGCCGTATACACGGTTCCGGTTGGAACGTGTGTAATGGTTACGGAAGCACCCACCAGAGGTTCACCTGTTGCCGTTTTTACGGAGCCGCTCATGCTACTGGTCGTAACCTGAGCCGTTGCGCTGACCGTGAATGCCACTAAAAGGCATACCAGTCGTACAATTCTCTTCAAAAGCATAATGTGTGTGTTTTACAATTTTGCTGCAAAGAAACTGAATAATTCTATTATGTTATTTAGATAATGTTAACAAATTGTAACCTACCGGTTTACCTTGATAAGTTGCATATATTCTCTAATATTAACCTTATGATGTCTTTACCGTAGCTTTGCCAAAATTTGGTTTATGCTGGATAGTATCGAAAGTGCCATTGAAGACTTCAGGGAAGGAAAGATGCTGATTGTGGTGGACGACGAGGACCGTGAAAACGAGGGTGATTTTGTAATCGCCGCCCGCCATGTGACCCCGGAAGTGATCAATTTCATGAGCAAAGAAGGCCGGGGACTGATATGCGCCCCCCTGGTAGAAGATCGCTGTGAGGAGCTCAAACTCGATATGATGGTCAGCAGCAATACCGCATTACATGAAACCGCTTTCACTGTATCGGTGGACCTTCTCGGATATGGCTGTACTACCGGTATTTCCGCGCACGATCGGGCCAAAACCATCCAGGCGCTCATCAACCCGGATACACGCCCCGAAGAACTGGGTCGTCCGGGCCATATTTTCCCTCTTAAAGCCAAAAAAGGTGGTGTGCTGCGCCGCGCCGGCCATACGGAAGCTACCATCGATCTGGCCCGGTTGGCCGGATGCGAACCCGCCGGTGTACTGGTGGAAATCCTGAACGAAGATGGTACCATGGCCCGCCTGCCTCAACTGCTCGAGATCTCCAAAAAGTTTGGTATCAAGATCATTTCAATAAAAGACCTGATTGAATACCGCCTGAAGCGTGATACCTTAATTGAAGAAGTGGTTCGGGTGGATATGCCTACCAAATACGGGCATTTTACCATGGTAGCCTTCCGTGAGAAGCATACCAATAACGAACACATAGCATTGATCAAGGGTGAATGGGATAAGGATGAGCCGGTTCTGGTTCGGGTACATTCCAGTTGTTTTACCGGTGATATTCTCGGTTCCCTGCGCTGCGATTGTGGCGAGCAGTTGCACAAGGCGCTTCAACTGGTGGAAACTGAAGGCAAAGGGGTTGTATTATACATGAACCAGGAGGGAAGGGGTATTGGCCTGATGAACAAACTCCGGGCCTACAAACTCCAGGAAGAAGGCATGGATACCGTGGAGGCCAATCTCCATCTTGGCTTCCCGATGGACAAACGCGATTACGGTGTAGGAGCCCAGATACTTCGTCACCTGCAAATCTCCAAATTGAAGCTGATCAGTAATAATCCCAAGAAGAGAGCCGGATTAATGGGCTATGGCATTGAAATTGTCGATACGGTTCCCATCCGAATCAATCCCAACCCGCACAACGAACGGTATTTGCAAACCAAGCGGGATAAACTGGGACACAAATTGTGAGGTGAGAAGTGAGATGTCAGAAGTGAGAAAGGACAAAGGAGGAGGGAGAAGGGAGGCTCGATTTCACGTCTCACTTCTGACGTCTCACTTCTGACGTCTGACGTTTCACTTCTTCCATACTTTCTTCTTCTGGGAGTTCCTCTGCTTTCTTTTTCTTCTTTCGGCGGAACAGTTCCCAGATGCGATCGAATTCTTTACGGTAAGATAGTCCGACGCCTGAGCGTTGAAGGGCACTCTGGTAGGCATAACTCCAGTTATTACGATAGAAAAACGTGATACGGAATTTACCATCCGGGGTCAGTTTGTATTCTGCAGATACATCAGGCAGGAACTGGAAAGTGGCCGATTGCCTGGAATTGATCCCGAAATCGATCGCACTACCCACCATAAAAGTGAGTCGCTCATTCAGATAACTTTTTGCCAGGCTAAGATTAATGTTCGTCCGGTCTGGTAACAAGATCTGTGTATTCGATTGCCCGGTAAGGTTGGTGCCGCTGTACAGGGCAGCATTCATGTTCAGCTTCAGACTTTTATCGTTGAATACATTCTGCAGAATTTTGGAGAATTCGTTCGACAAAACACTGGATAAAAATCCGGAAATGCTGCTCACCACCAGGCTTTCAAACGCGGTATTGGCGAAAGATGCACTGTTGTTCTGAAGGCTGCCAACAGCAGTCAGCGGACCGAAATTATTAAACAAAATCAGGTAGGATACCTGTTTGTTCAATTCATTCTCATCTTCCTGGATGATCTTGAAAAGCGTGCTTGCCTGGTAATTGTTCCGTAACGGACTATTCGCCGGCAATTCAATCCGGAAGCGAATCTTTGGCTGTGATAATTTCTCTGTGATATTGGCAATGATATTTACCGTACCACGATACTGGGTTACGTTCGGGTCATTGATCCCGAATCCTCCACTACTTAGCAGGTCGCTGAACTTCACATTGTTTGCCGAATACAAGGCATCAATCTTTAAGGTTGCTTCGTACGGGTCTCCATTCCAGCTGATGTAATTGTTACGTTCCGGCAACAGAATAAAATTTTTCTTCCAGGCCTGGAAATTGAAATTGTAAAAACCACTTTCGATATCATATCTGCCTGTCATGCTAAGGTTTTCCTTGGAACCCACACGCATTTTTAAATTACCATTACCCCTAGCCGTTATAATATCACCGGTAGCCTCATCAATGATCATGTTTACTACAGCCATATTATTCGCCCTGATATCTAGTGATACGGTAAAATTGGATTCGCGGTCATAGGGTTTGTAAGGTGTCATTTCCTTACCATATTCTTTCCATACAATGAAATCCGCTTCTGCATTCTGGCGGCTCGATTCCGTAGCGATGTATATATTGCTGCTGTCGGTAGGCTCACCGCTGATCTCCATCTGCATGTCGTACATCGGACCGCTGAATTTCATGTTGGCCCGACCGATAACATTTCCGTAAAAAAGACTGTTGTCGGCTGAAGTGGTATTCAGTAAAAGCAGCTTATTGGTCTTTACCGAAAAATCAAAAGCAAGGTCATTGAAATTATTGTGATAGAGTTTTCCTTCAGTCAGTTCTCCCTTGTTGCCTAAAGTATCCTGTAATACAAATTTGCCAAAGTCTATTTGTCCATCTGTAAACTTGATCTGGGCTGCAGGAATTTTATAGTAAACTTTTGTGTAATCAACCAGCAATCCTGCTTCATTTAAACTTACATCCCCCAGGTATTTAAGATTATTTCCTTTGCCAACAATTCGCAATTGCCCGGTTGCATGACCATCAAGCTTTTCAAATATACCCGTCAGGTATTGTTGCAGCAAACTGATTTTGGTTCGGCTAAGCTTTGCTGTTATATCTACCTGGTCTGATAAACTGTCTGTTGTGTTTACCAGTCCGGCTACATCAAAATTGTAATTCTCATTCAGCGAAATAGTTTTAAAAGTCACCCTGCCCGACTTGCTGGAATAGGTGCTGCTCAGGTCCAGCACACCTATGGAATCATTGTCCAGGCGAAACTGTTCTGCTTTCGCTACGGCATCCACTTGCAGGTTACTGAAGGGATCAATAAGTTCAATCTCTCCGGTAAGCAATCCCTCCAGCCGGTTTGATTTAACAAAGAAGGGCGCGAAATCGCCAATATTGATTTTCTTCAATTCTACTTTCAGATCATTACCCTTACCAATAGACGAAGGAGCAGAGCTCAGTATAATTTCCTGGTCTTCACTGTAAATCCGAACGCCTTCTGTGGTAACAAGTTCTTTACTCAGGATGATTTCACCTCCATCGTCAATGATCCAGGGTTTTTCGTTGATTTCGAAACTGGAAGGATAAAACTGTACCCGGATACCATTTTTCAGCGTTTGTACTTCACCGGCAATGGATGCACGGTTTAGTGTCTGGTTGGCACTGGTTTGAATGGAAACTTTCGAAAGGTCATTGCTGGCACTGATGTTAACAACGGATCCCGGGAAATGCAGACTGTCATTTACCTGGATATCTCCCACAGTGGTATTTACTGCAAGCGAATCAAAATTTCCCCGGCCTTTGAATTTTACATCGTAGAAGCTGAGTTTATTATACCCGAATTCCGGGATCTCTGCATCCACATCAAATATGTTTTCTTTGGTATTGAGCTGGCCGTTGATGGTAGCGTTATTAAATCCCTTGAGCCGTTTATCCAGCAGACTCAGGTAATCTTCCACTTTGCGCGTGGTGATAAAAAAGCTGAAGTTATTGTCCACTGCTGTTTTCGATGCTGCAATATAACTGGGGTAGTAACGATTGAGAAAGGTCTGGAAGGCATCAGGTAAGGATGATATATTGAATTTTCCGGCGAGTATGCCTTCGAATTCGTTGGAACGCACGGTGATGGTTTTGTTCCCGCTTTCCTGCAAACTGCTTTCCACATAGAGGCTGTCAAAGGAAATTCGTTGTCCATTGTTATACACCGAAGCATCGGAAATGCGGGCGGATCCAAGGAAGTTGTCAATATTGCTGCCTGAAAAATTCACATTGAAGGTACCGTTGAAATCCAGTTCTTCTTTTGCGAATTTCATGCTGCGCAGATTCGCATTCACCACCAGTGCACTAAAATCGAAGCGGGGTATTTCTCCGGACAAGTCAACCAGCCCCTTAAGTTTTGCTTCCAGGTGTTCATCATTCACCGCAACATTTCCATTAAAAAGACGTTTTGCGAATTTGCCATCTATTTCAATATCCCGGTATTCATAGCCCTTATACACGATAAACGGAATATAGCCTTTCAGTCCCGCATCCAGTGTTTGCAGTGTAAAGCCTCTTCCCTTAATGTCACCGGCAACACCAAAAGAACCCAGCATGTTGTTCCCTATAAATTGCCCAAGATTAAATTCTTCTGTCTGAATGGTTCCTTCATACATGGGCGCACCTTTATCGGGGAATTTCATATTCACATCAGTAGCCAGGGTGCCTAAGGCTGTTTCAATAGTTCCATAGGTTACAAAATCAGTCAGGAATCCGGTGAAGCTGCCCTTGAATTTTATAAAACCTAGGCGATCCAGCCGGGGTTCGTTAATTGTTTTAACAACAGGAAAGAATTGTGTTACATCAGCATTGCTGGCATTAAAATCCCGAACTGTTACATCGAGATAAGACTTTTTTATATCGGGCAGGCCTTTCAATACATAGTCTCCATTCAGGTAGGTGTTATTGCCTGCT
>JAGKTB010000354.1:0-3704 GCA_018993145.1 Flavihumibacter sp. | reverse complement strand
TGAAACACGTTGACCATTCCGAATAAATTCAGCGATTCCGGTTACGGCAATTTTATTTTTCTCTTCGATTACCTGGTGCACTTCAAAATGGGTAGTAACGGATTTGAAATAAGCTGCAACCTCACTGCACTGTTTAATAATAGCCTGTTTGTTTTCAAATGTATTTTCGCCCAGTACCTCCCAGCGGGCATCTTCTGAGAGGTGATCATAGATTTGATCAAATGCTCCTTTGGAAAATGCGGTTGCGATAGCTGATTTAGTCATGGTGTTGCTTTAAATGTTAAGCCTTCCTTTTTTAACGCTTCTTTCAATTTAGGTAGGGAAGAGGGGCCCATGCCGTGCAGTTGGAGTATTTCTTTTTCCGTCAAATGGGAAAGAGCCTCTAGCGAATTTATGCCTGCCTGCTCCAGGGCTCTTCTGGCAGGAGCGCTTAGGATGGATTGAAATCCTTCCAGCGGTTTTCGTGCTGCTTCACAAATCGGGCAGGTGGGACAGTCACTTGATTTGTAAAATGAATGCCCATTAGAACATTTTTTAAGATGCAATTTTCCCATTCAATTTATTTTTTCATTTCCTCCACTTCTTTTTCACCTTCCTCAGTAATACCCATGATTTCAGTCATGAGGCCTATTTCATCACGCGTATCAAAAAATACAATTTTTGCAATTGGGGTGTCAAAGCTGCTAATGACGGGGTAACCCCGGCTCACATAGTATTTAATGACTTCCTCTAAATGAATGATTGAGGTGCTGAAGGCGATATGCTGCACTCCTCCTGCTGGATGCTCATCGATAAAGTCCTGGAAAACACTTCTACCGGATACCGGCTGAATGAGTTCAATAAAACTACCACCGGAATACGCCATGGCTAATAAATTAATCGCATCTGATGATTCGCCATAATAAGTGGCTGCATATTCTTTCAACTCCACTGTAGTAGTGGCCGAAAACTTAGTTATACCCAGCAGGTTCTGAAAATTGATTTTCGCTTTTTCCAGGTCCTTTACTACCCATGCTATTTGTGTAAATTGTAATAGGTGTGCAGGTTTACGCATAGTCAAATTTGGTTCAATTTAACCTATCTGAGCAGTTGGAAATACGACATTTTGATGGGTTGATCGCGACAAGCAATCCAACTAATTTTGAGTAAATTTCAGATCATGAAACATGTATCCATTCTGATTCCGAAAGGCGAACCCAGTATCGTAAACATCATGGGTAGTTATCAGATGCTTGCCGCCGCCAGTGATACCTACCACCAACAAACAGGTGCACCACTGTTTGAATTCGATCTGGTTGGATTTGCTCCATCAACTGAAGGTAGTCCGGGTTCTGCAGTTGTACTGCCCACTAAAATGTGGCAGGAAATTGAGCAAACTGATCTGATTATTATTCCTGCCGTACATCAGGATCCGCAAACGGTTATTAATGAAAACCAGGAATTGATTTATTTCCTGGAAGAACAGTATAAAAAAGGAGCAGTTGTTGCATCGCTATGTATTGGTGCTTACCTGTTGGCTGCAACTGGTTTGCTGGATGGGAAAGCCTGTTCCATTCACTGGCAGCATGCGAACTATCTGAAAGCATTATTCCCAAAAATCCAGGTGCAGGAAGAGAGGATCATAACAGAGCAGCAGGGAGTCATCACCAGTGGAGGTGCTTATGCCTTTACCAATTTGATTATGTACCTCGTGGAAAAATTTGGAGGTAGAGAATTGGCGATTGTAATCTCAAAGCTCTTCATGATTGATCTCGACAAAAGAAAGCAGTCGGTTTATTTTATGTTCATGGAGCAGAAAGAGCATGCGGATGAGGCAGTTCTGCAGATCCAGGAATACATTGAACAACATTATGCAGATCGGTTTACGATTGATCAACTTGCTGTGAACCACAACCTGGTGAGAAGAACATTGGAGCGGCGATTTAAATCTGCCACAGGCAACTCCATCATTGAGTATACACAAAAAGTGCGGGTGGAATCTGCTAAAAAAGAACTGGAACGCGGGCGTAAATCCATTTCAGATGTGATGTATGATTGCGGCTATACTGATTCCAAAGCCTTCCGGGACGTTTTTAAAAAACATGTAGGAATCAGTCCGCTTGAGTATCGGAAGAAATACACACAGTATCTCCAACTGTAAAAAAATCTTCTCTCCTGTAAGCCGGATTCTGTTCCCGGAGCCGGTTTCCCGGGCTCCAGGCCGCTGCCATTTATCTGGCCGCACCATTACTGGGGCGATCTATCTGCCTACCCTCCGGCGTGAAGCATTGCTGCTTTCTTGAACGGGCCGCTCTCAACCACCGGTATACATGGCATTTCAGCATACAAGGTTTACCCGCATCATCCATTACTGGAGAATGCCGTAGGCTCTTACCCTACATTTTCACCTTTTCCCTTTTGCAAGGGTAGTTATTTTCTGTGGCACTGTCTGTGAATGGTTGCCCATCCCCTGGCCGTTAGCCAGTGTATTGCCCTGTGCTGTCCGGACTTTCCTCGATACGCCAAAGCGCACCGCGGCAGCGCGGAGAGAAGGGTGCGAAGATAGCAATATCGGAGGAATGGAAGAGGGAGGAATGGAAGAGGGAGGAATCAGAGTACCAACCGAAACTCAACCGGTTCAGTTTCCTTGCCATTGACAATGATGCTCAGGCGCTGGATGCCGGCATAATATACACGGGTAGTAATGGGGCGGAAAGCATGACTGCGAGATACTTCAATGGAACTGTTTCCCGGAATTGTTTTCTCACTGATCTTGAAAACCTTCTTTCCATACTGTCCATTTTGGCGAAGAAAATACAAGGCATATTCCAATCGTGTTAAAACCGGTTTTTTGCTCTTATTGCTGACAGTACATTCAAAGTTCAGTGATTCACCCATACGGAGTTTGCGGGTGTGTTGGAGCTTACTTACTTCAAGATTACTGGCATCCAAACCGTGCAGTGACAATACGCCGGCATCGCCTTTTTTCAGCAAAGTGCGACAGGCATGTTTGATCAGGGCATCTGTTTCAGGGGATAAACCTTTCCATTTACGTGCCACTTCCAGCACAATGCCTGGATTGTCTTTAGCGATATCATTCAAATGATTGGCTACACTCCGGCGAACATATTCAGATGGATCATTACGTAAATTTTCCAATAAAGGCAATGCGGGGCGAGGATCTTTTTTGAATGCCGGTAAGGCAATCGCCCAGGGTAATCGGGGTCGGCTTCCTTCAGAGGCTAATCGCCGTACATGATGATTGCTATGTTTGGACCAGGCGATCATTCGTTTTAACATGGCATCCGGATACCGAATCAGAAAAGGCCTCACCGCAAACTCGCAACTGGTGATCGGTGTGATTTTTTCAAATAGTGCAACTGCCTGATCAAAATGATCTATACCATATCGCTCTACATAATCCGGTAGAAACATCAGGGCCAGACTTCCACTTGGAAAACGAAAACCATTGAGTTGTTCGGTCAGCTTATCAAGTACAACCGCAGCCTGGGTAAAATCAGCCGGTAACTCACGGTGCAGCATATCCGCCGTATGCCGCATACGATCCTTGAGTTCTTTCTGCTGCCAGTCGGGCGACTGAATCTTTTTAAGAAATCGTGCTGGTGAAAAGGTTGGTAATACCATCTTTACCTGCTTGCCAAATGCCTGGTAAAATTCTTCGGAATAGATATCTTTTAATAAAGTGCTCATGCTGTAAAAATAGT
>JAGKTB010000353.1:0-3609 GCA_018993145.1 Flavihumibacter sp. | reverse complement strand
CCACAGGTTCCGCAGGCTTGAATACTGCTCTTATCCTTGGCGCCACTGCCTGAACAGGTGGAGCAGGATACGTATTTTTTTACCTTGATGCTCTTAGTTACACCTTTGGCAATTTCTTCGTAATTCAGCTTCAGCTTAACACGGAGATTACTTCCCCTGACACCCCTTGCTCTTTGTCCGCCGCGTGCGCGACCGCCCGCCTGACCGCCAAAGAAAGAACCGAAGATATCATCCCCAAAGATGTCGCCAAACTGGCTAAAGATATCATCCATGTTCATGTTGCCACCACCTCCGTAGCCACGGGCTCCATTCCCTACACCGGCATGTCCATACCGGTCATACTGCGCCCTTTTATCCGCATCACTGAGCACTTCATAGGCTTCCGCGGCTTCTTTGAACTTTTCTTCCGCAGCTTTATCTCCGGGGTTACGGTCGGGGTGATACTGCATAGCTACTTTGCGGTAGGCTTTCTTGATCTCATCCGCGGAGGCTGTTTTAGCCACCCCCAATATTTCGTAATAATCTCTTTTTGCTGACATGTGCTTCTTTATTTACCGACTACCACTTTGGCAAACCGGATAATCTTATCGTTCAGGTAATATCCTTTTTCCACTTCATCAATCACTTTTCCAACCCATTCCGGACTGGGTGCAGGTATCTCCGTAATGGCTTCATGCAGGTCGGGATTAAATTCTGTTCCCTTCGCATTCATTGCTTTTAGCCCACGACCCTGCAATACATTTCTGAGTTTGTTGAAAATCAGGTAGGCTCCCTCCTTCAGGGCAGGCAGGTCTTCACTGCTCTCCATCTGTTTTTCAGCTCTTTCCATGTCATCCAGTACTTCCAGCAACTGTCCGATTACCTCTTTCCCTGCCGTCTGGATCATTTCCAAACGCTCCTTGGCCGTACGCTTTCTGAAATTGTCAAATTCAGCAGCCTGCCGAAGGTATTTGTCCTTCAAATCGGCCAGTTCAACTTCCAGTTTTTCAAATTCACTGACTTCCTTTACCGGTTCGTTCAGATGCGTTGTTCCCGGAACATCGCTGTCGGAATTGATGTCCATTTCATTCTCGGTTGACTTGAATTCTTTTTCTTCCATATCGTACAAATTGGCAGCAAACCTAGCATTTTCTGCCATTATTGGCGGGATAGCCCCCTGGCAGTTCAGCTGATTTGCCTTGTTTTTTGATCATCCTAATGGGGCAATTTTTTTGCCATTGATGGAAATCGGGACAATTTGTCCTATTCCTTCCTCTTCCATGCTACCTTTGCGCATCTATGACGAATGTATACCTCAAAAAGAAAGTCAGCAGGCGCATTGAAAATGGTCATCCTTGGGTATTTGCGAATGAAGTGGGCACAGTAGATGGCCCCCTGGATGGTGGAGATATTGTCAGTCTGTTCACCCACGATAAAAAATTCATCGGGAAAGGGTATGCCAATCCCAAATCCCAGATCCTGGTTCGGTTGCTGACCCGGAAAAGAGAGGAGGAGATCAATGATCAGTTTTTCTATAACCGGATTCAATCAGCCTGGGAATACCGCCAGAAAATAGGGTACACGGAGAACTGCCGCCTGATTTTTGGTGAGGCCGACTGGATGCCAGCCCTGATCATTGATAAGTTCAATGATTATTTTGTGCTGCAAACCCTGGCGCTCGGGATGGATAAATGGAAGCCGGCAATCGTGGCCGCCCTCAAGGATATTTTTAAGCCCAAAGGCATTTATGAACGAAACGATGTTCCGGTGCGGGAATTGGAAGGACTGCCACAAATCAAGGGCTTTTTATCTGACCCCTTCGATACCAGGATCATCATTAATGAGAATGACCTTAAGTTTTATGTGGATATTGAAAATGGACAAAAGACAGGATATTTCCTCGACCAGCAGGACAATCGCCGCGCCATCCAGCATATTGTAAAAGGGGCAGATGTGCTCGGAGCATTCACCTATACGGGTACTTTTGAGATTCATGCCGCCCATTATGGAGCTAAATCTGTACTGGGACTCGATATTTCCCCCTCCGCAGTGGAGCAGGCCAACCAGAATGCAGCACTGAATGGGTATGCAGACCGCTGCCGCTTTGAAGCAGTAAATGCGTTTGATGTACTAAAAGCATGGGCCAAAGAAGGCCGCCAATACGATGTGGTAATGCTCGACCCGCCTGCCTTTACCAAAAGCAGGGAAACCATCCAGAAAGCTATTACCGGGTACAAAGAGATCAATCTCAGGGGGATGAAATTGATCAAACCGGGAGGATTTCTCGTAACTACTTCCTGTACCAACCTGGTACAGCCGGATCTTTTCCTGGAAATTATCCAGATGGCTGCCAAAGATGCCAAACGCACCCTCAGGCAGGTAGTTTACCAAACCCAGGCAAGTGACCATCCCATTGTATGGGGACAGGAAAATACGCATTATCTGAAGTTCCTGATCGTGCAGGTGGTGTAGCAGGGAAGATGGAGGAAAGGAGGAATGGAAGAGGGAGGGAGGGAAGACCTTCTCACATCTCACGTCTGACGTCTCACTTTCTTTACTTTGCTACTTGAAACCTTCCGGTTTCTATAATCTTTCCGGTTTTATCTCTCAGCTGGAAGATATAGATCCCGCGGTAATAATCACTGAGATCAATAGTTGTCTTAGGTTGAACCTCTTTCTGTTCAAACACTTTTTTACCTAGGAAATTAAAGACCTGAAAAGTAAAGGATCGTTCTACTGACTTGCTGAAATCGAAAGTGATCTGAGTAACAGCGGGGTTGGGGTAAAAGCGAATTACCGGACGCTCAGCAGCAGGTTTGCTGGATTGGCAAAATCCAGTGCAGGCAATTAACAGACTTATGGATAGTGTAAAAAATATCCTCATTCTCGATTCCGGGTTTCAGCGTTTTGCACAAATTAAACCTAATTTTTCAAAGATACAATCCATGCCTGTTAAAATAAAACAGGGGCAGAAACGTTGTCCTGCCCCTGGGGATTTTTTTTCATAAAACCTGCTTAGTTCAGGCGAGCCAGGGTAGCCTGGATGGCGTTGAAATCGGGCAGATCAGTCACTTTGTCCAGAATCTCGGCATATTGAATAATTCCTTCTTTATCAATCACAAAGGCGGCTCTTTTGGAAACTCCTTTCATGTCAAACACAAAATCCTGGATCAGGGAGTCATAACTGGCTGATGCTTCTTTGTTGAAATCGCTCAGCAAAGGAAAATTCAGCTGTTGCTCTTCCTTAAATTTTGCCAGGGTGAATACGGAATCCACGCTAATGCCATAAACCTGTGCATTGGTATTGTTGTACTGGCCGATAGAGTCTCTTACTGTACACAATTCTGTGGTACATACACCGGTGAAGGCCTGTGGGAAGAACAGCAATACAACATTTTTGCCTTTCTGATCGGCAAGATTCACTTTGTTCTTTTCAGTGTCAAATAAACTAAAGAGAGGGGCAGGTTGTCCAACTTTGCTCATAATTTTTTTTGGTTATAACAGTTTTAATGGAAAATTGTTAAACAAAATCCCAGCCAATGGCCAGGATTTTTTTCTTCAGTCAATAACCAAAAATAGGTCTTACTGAGGGACAGATTAAAAACGGGGACAGAAAACTTTCTCCCTTGT